>CAYJJR010000069.1:0-11968 GCA_964370565.1 uncultured Oscillospiraceae bacterium
TTCATCACCAAGGTCATTGTAATTGTTAAGAGTTAGAGTGTTTGCGTCAGTCCATTCAATACCATGTTGCATAGGGTAGGGAAAATCACCCGGAGGAGGATTAGTAGTTTTAAACTCATTCCCCGTGCTATCATAAAAAATTATTTCCGTTGCAGCATAAGCCTTTGGCGACAGCGCAAACATAGCAAGCACCGCCACCGCCACAGCCGCAAACACCGCCGCAATATTCCTTAAATTAGAAAGTTGTTTCATATTTCCCCCATGAATTTTAAATCGATTATTAGTATCGTTTTTTTAACGTTTATTTTGTATTTCATTATAAAGAAAAAATGGATTTTTTGCAATAGCAAAAGAGAAACCTTTCAAAAACGAAAGGTTTCTCGGGGGAATTAACAGAAGCTAGGCATAGAACTGTGTTGAAAGAAATCACCGATAGCAACTCGAAATTTGCCAAATATGACTTCAATTAAGAGGTTGCTTTTATAGAATTTAAACAATTTGAAAATTGTATTGCTTCTGTGCGGTCAATTGCGCATATAGTCTTATTTTTCCGTAAAATTCAAAAATTGTTGCATTTTAATTTAATGCAAGAAATTTCTACAAACACTATTTAAGAACAAAAAATTACCCAACCAAAAAATCAACGGAAGAACAGATTGCCACAATCGCCTTTACCACTGTTTTTCTTTAAAACAAAAAGCGTTTTAAAAAGTTTCTATGCGCAAATTATGACAAGGCGGTTTAATGAGTGTACTATAGACACCATGGCAAGGTCATATATTTTATTTAAACACAAATACTAAACGCTACAAAAAAAATCAAACGACGGAACTTCGAGAACCTCTCGACGCTCCGCCGTTATTTATTAAACTAACTATACAAAGTTAAACCGTTCTAATGTTAATAATTTAAATCAACAGTTGTAATTACTATCTGTTTTTAAGAAGGTTAACCGGGTTAATCGCGCTGTTGTTTTCCCTTATCTCAAAGTGGAGATGTGGTCCTGTCGAGTTTCCTGTCGAGCCGACAAGCCCGACTTGTTGACCTTGAGCCAGCCATTCGCCGTTTGAAACAGATATCGAACTTAAATGTCCGTAGAGAGTTTTGTATGGATCTCCGTGGTCTACTATGACGTAATGTCCGTATCCATACCATCCGTAGATAGCGGTTATAACCTTGCCGTCGTTACTTGAAACAACCGGTTTCCCATATACGCCAGAGCCGGCAATATCTATACCATTGTGGTAGTTATACGCACCGTACAACGTACGGGGGCCAAAGCCGGAGGTTATTGTCGAATACCCAGGAACGGGCCATGTGAAGTATCCGCCAACATATGGAATAGTGCTTACAACTTCCATTAAACGGTCAATCTCTGCGTCGGCCGCTTCCCTTTGCGCGATAGCGTCGGCGTACGCCGCTTCGGTCGCTTGAAGGTCTGCGTTTTCTATCGTAAGTTGGGCGTTAGCTTCCGCGAGAAGTGTTGCGAGTTCGTCTTTTTTGCTTTCAAGTTCGACTTGGTCTGCCTCGAGCAACGCGAGGTTTTGTTCGATTTCAACTTTAGCTTTTTCGATAATCTCTTTTTCGGTCAATATCTTGTTTATAAGATTTTGGTCGTGCTCTGATATCGCGTTAACGGTAGTCGAGGCGGTTAGCATCTTGGAAAAACTGTCCGCTCCGAGAACTATCGAAAGATCGGTTGCGTTGTTGGTCATGTACATCGCGCGAAGACGTTCTTTGAAAAGTTCATAGCTTTCTTCGTATTCGCGTTGTTTTTGATCGAGCTCTTCTTGTTTAATCGCTAGCGTCTGGCCTTGAAGGTCTATCGAATCGACAAGCAAAGATATCTGTTCTTCTACAATCGTCTTTCTTTCAGTGTACGACGCAGATTGAGTTTCAAGCCACACGATGTTGTCTTCTATGCCGTCAAGTTGAGAGTTTAGGCTGTCGAGTTGCTCTTGAAGATTTTTTCTTTCTTCAATAGCTGATTCAAGGTCTTTGTTAGCTTGGTCGATAATTGCTTGCTGTTCTTCTTTTGTTGGAAGAACGGTAACTTCGATAGCCGAAGTTTTAGGGATTAACAGCAACAAACCCGAACATATTAAAGCGAACGCCAAAAAAAGCGAAATCGATTTTTTAATCATTTATAAAAAGTCTCCTTTAGCATGAGAGGGGGAAGATTAAATTTAAAGCGAAAGTTCCGTCGTTTAAACTTCAAGATATTTGTTGATTGAAGAAGAACTTCCAACCATTCCTATCAATACACCCGCGACGATAAAACCGCCAAGGAAAAAGTACCAAACCGACGAAAACGGAACCATATCCGCCGCCATAGCTTGTATCCAAGCAACACCGGAATCACGTATTAACGTAACGATGTTTTCATACATAACAAACAATATTCCAAACGAGATGAATGAGGCGATAAGTCCGATTACCATTCCTTCGATTATAAACGGAAAACGAATAAACGAGTTTGTAGCGCCGACATATTTCATTATGTTAATCTCTTTGCGGCGGGCAAAAACGGTTAGGCGAATTGTGTTGGATATAACGATAAGCGAAGTAACGAGGAGTATAATAATAATTACACCGCCTAAGGCCACAACCGTTGTTTGTATCCCGGTCAGTGTTTTTGCAAGGTCGACGGGGGCGGAAATTGTATCGACAAATTCAAGCGATTCCATGATTGATTGAACTGTGTCTATCTCGTTTAGGTTGGAAAGTTTAACCCTAAATGATGCCGGGAGAGGGTTGTCGTCTTCAAGGCCTATCAAAAGGTCGCCTTGTTCGCCCATAAATTCGCGTTGTTCTTCAAGCGCCATCTCTTTTGACACAAAAACTATATCATAAACCCCGTCTATGACGGAAAGTTCTTGTTTAACCGCTTCAACATCGTTATCGCTCATGCCGTCTTGAAGATAGACAACTATCTCGTTTTGGCTTTGGACCGACACGAGAAAATCTCGAACGTTAAGCGTTATTATTGCCGCGCCGCCTATTATTATGAAACAGGCGATAAGTATGCCTATCGAAGCTAGCGACATAAGACGGTTTAACCATGTATTTTTAATACCTTGTCCTACAAGATATCCGAAACTGCTCCCTTTCATCGAACACCTACTCTTCCTGTGTCAAACACGACATGTCCGCCCTCGAGTTTAATCGTCCTACAATCAAACTGGCGCACCATATCCTGTTCATGCGTTACAACTATAATCGTTGTGCCAAGACGGTTTATCTCGGAAAGAAGTCGCATAATTTCGAGGCTGAGTTCCGGGTCGATGTTTCCTGTCGGCTCGTCCGCAATTATTATTGGAGGGTTGTGGACAAGCGCGCGTGCTAGCGCAACACGTTGTTGCTCGCCGCCCGAAAGCTCTTCGGGGCGAACCTTTGCTTTGTGGGCTAGACCTACGAGGTTAAGTATATACGGAACCCTTTTTCTTATCTGCCTTGATGAAACGTTGGTAACACGCATAGCAAAAGCTATATTTTCATACGCCGTAAGCGTCGGGATAAGGCGGAAATCTTGGAACACCATTCCGATTTGACGCCTAAGATACGGAATCTCGCGTTTTCTTATCTTGCGAAGATTGTACTCGCCAACAACTATCGAACCGCTCGTCGGGGTTTCTTCGTGGAGCAACAGTTTAAGCAACGTGCTTTTGCCAGCTCCCGAATGCCCGAGTATGAAAACAAATTCACCTTTACGAATAAAAAGGTCAACATCTTCAAGCGCGACGGTTCCGTTTGGATATACTTTTGTAACGTTTTTAAGTTCTATCATAAATTAAAATAACTCTCCTAAAATGAAACGGGAAACAATGGGTACTAAATAATACTATATTAAAAGGCTTCAGTACAGATATTAATACTTAGCCGGGTTGCTGTCAAGATATTTCTTAACCATGAGCGCAACTTTAAAGACAATTGCGTGGTCAAACTCGCGAAGGTCGAGACCGGTTAGTTTTTTTATCTTTTCAATTCTGTAAACAAGCGTGTTTCGGTGGACGAAAAGTCCCCTCGAAGTTTCCGAAACGTTAAGGTTGTTTTCAAAAAATCTTTGAATTGTAAACAACGTTTCTTGATCAAGCGTGTCTATAGAACCTTTTTTAAAGATCTCGCGTAAGAACATCTCGCAAAGCGTAGTAGGAAGTTGGTAGATAAGGCGCGCAATGCCTAGGTTGTCATACGAAAGGATTGGACGTTCAGTGTCGAAAACTTTGCCGACTTCAAGCGCAACTTGAGCGTCTTTAAAAGAGTTAGCAAGTTCTTTAATCCCGACAACTGTGCTTCCTATTCCGACAACCGCCTTTACGTAATGTTCGTTTTCGAGAATGTCAACTATCGAGTTAGCAAGCTTTTCGATGTCGCCGAGTTCAATGTCTTCGGGAAGCTCTTTAACGATAACGGTGTCCGACTCGCTTATGTTAAAGACAAAATCTTTTTGTTTGTCGGTGAAAAGCCCCGAGATAACTTCATATGCCGAGATGTTTTTGGAAGGACCTGTCCGCACAAGCATGACGACACGGGTAGCCTCGATTGTGAAATGTAAGTCACGGGCTTTTATATAAATGTCTCCTTGAAGTATGTTGTCAAGCACAACGTTTTTGACAAAGTTTCCTTTGTCAAACTTGTCGTCATAAAACTGCTTTACACTTTCAAAAGTGACGCGAACCATAGCGGCAAATCTTTCTGCCGCATCGTCGACCCCTTCGACAAAGATAATTCCGTCGTTTTCGCCGTTTTGTCCTGCAAGAAGATAGGTGTACCCGTTGTTTTTGAACACCCCTCCCGACATGCGTGTCGATTCGGCACAATCGCTTATCGTTTCCCCAATAAACGAAAGTTCGCTCGAAGCTATAACCGTTCCGTTTTCGTCCAAAACTCCAATGTTGCGGGAAGAAGCTTCTTTCATTTGTAAAGCCATACTTTGATATTGTCTGTTAACCATTTATTAAACCCTCCAGTTTAAATTTAAAGGCTGTTGATTATCCGTTTAAAATTTCGTCATAATAAACAAAATGCAAAATGATGAAATTAATTCGACCGATGTATACATATTACACAAAAATAGAACAAATTGCAACACATTTTAACAACTCAATTGTAAAATATCTGTGCATTTTAACACCAAACATCAATAATTTCTAATTATTTACAAAATAAATCGCCATTTTCGTTGTTTTTTTCAACAAAAGGGCAATTTTATTAAATTTATACAGTTTGGAATATTAAGGAAAGGTGTATTGTTGGCTATTTCGACCACAAGACACAAAGGAAAATTTTTGTAATAAATTCTTTTTGCTTACAAATTGCTTACAAATTCATCAGGGAGTGGACAAAAAAAGTTAATCAACGCCATTGTCCACACTTATTCATCATAAAAGCTTGTAACCTTTTTGAACAAGCGTTGTTTTGAGAAGCTCTATATGTTGAACGTTTCGGGTTTCCGCCGATATATCTACGACACAAAGGCCAACCTCGGAGCTTGTGTTTGCCCTGTCGTGGTTTATCGAAACGATGTTTGCTCCGGTCGACGAAAAAACATCGAGCAACGCCCGAAGGTTGTTAGGTTTATCCGCAATGACCGTTGTAATCTTGGTACTTCGACCTGTTTTTGCAAGACCGTTTGATATAATCTTTTCAAGGATATTAACATCAACGTTTCCGCCCGAATTAACCGCTACTACGTTTTTCCCTTTAAAATCAAGTTTTTGGTAGATAGCCGCCGCAACCGAAATCGCCCCCGAACCCTCTGAGACAAGTTTATGTTTTTCGATAAGCGCGAGTATCGCGGACGCCGTTTCCGCTTCGGTTATCGTTATAATCCCATCAAGATATTTTTTACACATCTCGAAAGTCAGTTTACCCGGAGTCTTGACCGCGACGCCGTCCGAGATTGTGGACACCTGTTCAAGCGTTTCAACCTTGCCGCTTTTAAGTGACGTTTCCATCGAAGCCGCGCCGCTTGGTTCGACGCCATAAACGAGACAGGACGGGCGAATGCTTTTAATAGCAAACGCAACTCCCGACGCAAGACCACCGCCGCCTATCGGAATTAACACGACGTCAACCGTCGGGCATTTCTCTAGAATTTCAAGCGCTATAGTTCCTTGGCCGGCTATCACATAAGGGTCGTCAAACGGGTGTATAAACGTTGAGCCTTTTTCTTTGCATATTTCAAGGGCTTTTGCGTATGCATCGTCGTAGCAGTTGCCGCTTAAAATGACGTTTGCCCCGTAAGATTTTGTGTTTTCGATTTTGGAAAGAGGAGCGGTTTCCGGCATGCAGATGTCGGCGGAAATTCCAAGACGCTTTGCGGCGAGCGCAACGCCTTGGGCGTGGTTTCCGGCGGAACAAGCAACAACACCGTTTTTTCGCCCTTCCTCCGTTAATCTTGAAATTTTGTTGTACGCCCCGCGAACCTTGAAAGAACCGGTTTGTTGAAGATTTTCAAGCTTTATAAAAAAATTATTACATTCACAAAGCCGGTTGGCGGAAATCATCGGGGTTTTATCCGCTATCTCTTTTAAAACGTTTTGAGCGTCATATATCATGTCAAGCGTTATCATACTCGTTCACCTTTTTAATAAAAAATTTTGTTTAATACCACAAGTATATCACTTTAGCGGCATACATCAATACAATAATAAAGAAAATTAACAAAAAAATTATATTTTCAAATTATAAATTAACAGTTGCTACAATTGTGTTTAAACGCAAACAATGTTATACTTAAAAAAGTATATTTAATTTACAGCATGTTCTACTTTTGTATAAACATAGATTGTATCTTACATATAAATTAAATTTATCTAGCAAGATTAAGAAAGAGGAAAAGATGAAAATTTTTAAATTTTTAACTATAGCCATCGTCGTGGCTTTAGCGTTTGCCGTCACCGGTTGTTCCGGTGTTCCAAGTGTAGACGAGGTTATAACCGCCGAAAACATCGGCGAATATATCGAACTTGGCGAGTACAAAGGGCTTGAATACAGCATTCCTGTCCCCGAAGTTACACAACAAGAGATAGACGACACAGTAGCGGGAATTCTTTCTTCAAACACTGTGCTTGAAGAGGTAGAAGGAAGACCCGCCGAGCTTGGAGACACGCTAGTAATCGACTATGTCGGAACGCTTGACGGCGTAGCGTTTGACGGCGGTACGGCACAAGGTTCCGAACTCACCCTAGGTTCAGGGCTTTTTATTGAGGGCTTTGAAGAACAATTGGTTGGCGCCGAAAAAGGCGAACAAAGAAGCCTTGACCTTACGTTCCCCGACCCATACCCCAACAACGAAGATCTTGCGGGACAAGCGGTTGTTTTTGACGTAACGGTTCAATCTATAAACCAAAACGTAACGCCCGAATTAACCGATGAATTTGTTCTTGAAATGTTCCAATATGAAACTGTAGAGCAGTTCCTTGAATATGTAGAGTTTTCGATTTTATATCAAAAACAATCGGAAAGCGCCGGTGTGGTGGTTGACCAAATTCTTCAAGAAGCAACAGAAAACGCAACGTTTCATAAACTCCCCGAAACCGCTATATACAACTATAACCAAAGTATTATAGCCGATTATGAAGCGTATGCCAAGCAAGCAAACCTTCAACTTTCCGATGTCATATCTTCTTTAACCGGCATGTCGGAGGAGGAATTCCTCGAAGCCCTTGAAGAGGACACGAACGAGATATTTAAACAACGCCTTGTACTTGAAGCTATTGGGTTTGCGGAAAACATTTCAATCACCGACGAAGAGTATGAAGCCGGAATTGAACTTATTGCAAGCCAACTTAACTATCCGTCGGTCGAGGACCTTTTGGGTGTCGTGACAGAGGACGAGTTGAGAAAATCCCTTATAAACGATAAAGCGTTAACCCTCATGATGGAAAGCGCTATTGATCTAAACGCAGACGATCTTGATGATTTAGACGATCTCGACGATACAGATGACCTCGACGATCTTGACGACGCGGACGACATTGATGACGCGGACGACACAGCCGATGTTGACAACGACGTGGACGATGTCGAAGTTGATGATGACAGCGACAATGACAGCGACGTTGACACAGATGATGATGTCGATACTGACGACGGCGACGATGGCGACGATGATTAATTTTAACTAAGCAAAAAACAAACGAATATTATTTTGAGCCGACCTTCCAAAAGTTAGAACTAACAATCTAACAAAAAGAGGTCGGCTTTTTGCATTTAACATATGATTAAAAAACAATAATCGGTTGAATTTGGCGACCGCTTAACGCAAGATTTAATGTTTGAGGTATTTTTGTAAAATCTGCAACAAGCGACCGAGGCTTTGTGTTTGGGTCATCCTGTTTAAACGGAACAAAAAAAACATCTCGATAGTTCATAAGCATTCCTATATTTTTTCCGCTGTTTGAAAGACCGTCGTTGGTCGAAACCGCTATAATAAGCGGAAGCGAGTTGCGTAGCAAAGATTTTGCCGCCATTACAACCGGCGTGTCGGTTATTCCAAGCGCTAGTTTCGCAAGCGTGTTGCCTGTGCACGGCGCTATTATAATAGCGTCAACAAGTTTTTTCGGACCTATCGGCTCGGCGGCTTGCAACGTTTTTATAACATGGTTGCCCGTTATCGCTTCAAGCGTTTGTATCCACTGTTGAGCGCTACCAAACCTTGTGTCTAAACCGCTTGCGTTATACGACATAATCGGAACGACCTCAAAGCCGTTTTCCATAAGTAGCATTATAGAGTTTTTTGCCGCTTCAAATGTACAAAACGACCCGGTTAACGCAAACCCTATCTTAGTTTTATCCATGGTAAATCCCCCTTTCTTTAAGTGTTTCAAACAGCGTTTTTTTGATATATTCCGCGGCGGTTTCGGGAGCAACTTTAGAGGGCAACGCAAGATGTAGCTCGGCTTTTATGCCGCGTTTTTTTGCATAGTCGAAGTCGACGCCACCGGGATTTGAGCTTATGTCGATTATCTCACAATCTTCGTTAAGCCTGTTGAGCACGGCTTTGTCGATTATAACGGATGGAATCGAGTTGAAAACGAAATCAAACTGTTGCTGTTTTGTGTGAAGCTTTAGAAGTTCAATTGTTTTTAGATGGTCGGCAAAGGCGTTTGAAAGATCTTTTTTCGAGCGTGCCGCAACCGTTACGTTCGCCCCAACCGCGTACAAAAGCTTTGCTAAACGACTTGCAACTTTTCCGTATCCCGTCACAAGACAGCGGCTGCCAAACATCGTCTTTTGTTTGTTCGACATAGCTATCATAAGCGCGCCTTCGGCGGTCGGGATTGCATTGAGAGTTGCGAGGCTTTCCGATTTAAAATAGTCAAAGGTTTGAACATGATTTTCATTTGCCGTCTTTATCGTCTGCTCCGGTATAAGTCCCGCAAAAAAAATCGCGTTTTTTTTAAGCGAGGCTATCAAAAACTCAATGTCAAGCTTTTGATTTTTCAAGTTTGGCGCAACTATTATGTCGGCATTTGAAAGTGTATTTTTTGTTTCTATCAAATTCAAATTAATATTTTTCGCTTGTATATAGTTGGCTTGATACAGGTCTTTTTCAAGTTTGTTTGCAAGATATTGTTGTCTTGCGTCGTCTCCGATTACCGCAAATTTCATTTTATTCAAAATAACCACCACCTAAAAACAGAAAATTTCCTGCTCTATAGTATGACTCGTGACCGGCGTTGCCACAAAAACGCCACAAATACCTCAAAAAAGTTGTAAACAATAATTGTAATCGACCAATTGCCGTGATATAATTAACTTCGATACCATAAAACGAGGAGCATGTTTTGAGAAAGCTAACAAATATAATTATAACGGCGGTAATTATAACGACGGCTGTGCTTATGACGATTTTGTTTGATTTAAGCAACACCGGCTTGCCCGACCTTAACCACGACGAGATTTTAAGCTTTAACGATGGGTGGACATACTGTATCGACGGCGGAGAAGTTTTAAGTTGCGATTCCCCGACCGACCTTACGGGACAACCCGCAAATTCTATTCTTCTCAAAAACGTAGTTCCCGATGACATTGATGACAATTTTGAAAGTCTATATTTTATTAACTCTCGAAATTTTATAGAGATATCTGTAAACCAAAATGTTGTATACGTTTTAGACGAAACCAAACTTTCAACGATAGGTAAGGCGCCTGGGGTTATGCCGTTAATCGTTGAGCTAGGCGACATACAACCGGGCGACGATATAACGGTTGAAATGCGCCCCGCCTATGGAGAAGCCGAAGTCGACAGTTTCTTTTTAACCGAAAGAAGCAACGCTTTGTTCCACATGTTAAATCGTGAGTTTGTAAGTTTTATACTTTCGGCGTTTATGGTCATGCTCGGCGCCGGAGAAGTTGTTTTTTACATCTTTATACCCAACAAAAAACAAGCGACCCACATGCTCCATCTTGGTTTTTTTACCGCAATTACCGGTCTTTATACTTTTACAACGTTACCGATGATCGGAATTTTTTTGGAAGAACCGTATATATATTCGGTAGCCTCGTATCTCCTCTTGTACCTAATGCCGATACCTATCTTGTTTTTTGTGTGCACGGCGTATAAATTAAAGCACGACCGCCATCTCTATGTTTTAATGTATGTGCACATAGCTTTGTGGTTGGTTGTGATTGTTTTGCAATCGTACAACATTGTGGACGTACGAATGTCGCTTTCGTATTTCCACATGCTTATTGGCCTATCACTGTTTGTGTTGGCGGTAACCGCCGTCTATGAAATATTTATACAAAAGAACGCCAAAATTAGGGAGTTTGGAGTAAGCGCGCTTGTGCTTTGTATCTTTTCCGCTATCGACATGTTCACATACTATACCAACAACGAGGCATATCGTTCGACATTTTTACGTATAGGGGTCATAGGTTTTTCGGGAATTTTGTTGGCGGAATTTTTACGAGAACTTTCAGAAAACGTTAAAGAAAAAGAAAGAACAAAGCTTTACGAAAAATTGGCGTTCGAGGATATTCTGACTTCAACAAAAAATCGAACCTGTTTTGAAAGAGATTTTGAACAGATAAAAAGCCAACCGGAACTTTTAAGTAAGTTGTCTCTCGGAATGTTTGACATCAACGGACTAAAACAGATTAACGACAATCTTGGACATAAACAAGGCGATATTCTTATCCAAAGCGCCGCGACAAGTTTAAAATCGGCTTTTTCAGAGGTTGCTAACGTCTATCGAATGGGCGGAGACGAATTTAGTTTAATTTCGACCAACATAGACCAACAAAACATTCCCGATTTGATGAAAAATCTTGAACAAAAGATTGAGGAAATAAACGAAACGTTAGAGTTTAAGCTTTCAATAGCGGGCAGGATATGCGTATATGACGACCAAACGGATAACAACCCTGACGATTTATTAAAACGCGTCGACAAAGAGATGTACGATCGCAAGGCGAAGATGAAAGGTTTGGATAAATAACCGCGCCAAACAAATCAATAGGATAAAAAAATTAAGAGGCTGTGACGAAATTCGTCACAGCCTCAGCGTGTTAAAAACGATATACTCTAAAAAATGTTGCATAAAATCGTGGGTAGGGGCGGATACCATCCGCCCGCCATTAGTTGCACAAATTATATCATAAACTGCTGTTTCGGTATTTAAACGGCATAAATGGCAATAATGAAACCTTTACTCTATGCTTTTTTGCACATTAGAGGCTGTGTTTGAACTGGCGGATAAAAAGCCAACTAAAGTTGGCGCAGGGTGTCAAAAAAGGTACATCCTCAAAAATGTTGCACAAATAAAAAGGTTGTGTGTAGGGACAGGGCTTGCCCCTGTCCGAGATATTGTGCATACACTGCTTTTTCGGACAACCGCAAGGGTTGTCCCTACGATAAGCAATTATTGTTTTGTGCAAAATGACGAAACACAATTTTGCAATAGGGGTTTTTCGACAGTCCGAACCACACTCAAAAAACCAAAATATCGGTTTACGC
>CAYJJR010000070.1:0-11853 GCA_964370565.1 uncultured Oscillospiraceae bacterium
AGGAGTTAGGAGTTAGGAGTTAGGAGTTAGGAGTTAGGAGTTAGGAGTTAGGAGTGTCGGTGCGCCACTTCGTGGCGGTATTTTCAATACATAGTTTTATAGATTTTTCGTTTTTAGGTTTTTTGTTCAGACGACGTTGTCGTCTGCCTTTGTTGCTTGAACCGGCCACACGAGACAAAACGTAGTTGTCGCGCGTTTTCCCCTACCGCAACAACCACAAACAAAAAAATTCTCATAACTTATAAACTTTTACTTGATAAGTTTATATTATCACTTTATAATAAGAGAATACAAGTATTTTACGAAAGATTTGTTTAAAATCAATATTTTTATGTGAATAGATCGACGGTCTATCTTTTTTATATGTTTTTAAAATTTAGGTGGGTAGATCGTATGAATAGTAAATTCAATCAACATTATTAGCGGAGGATTGTGGTGAAAGGCAGTAACAAAGGTAACGAAAGTAAATATCTAAGCTATGGCATATCGTTCGGTATAATTTTCGGAACGGCCGGCGCGGTTTTGGTATCGCTGTTTTTTAATATCGAAATGGCATATGCGCTTATGTTTGGCCCCGGCCTCGGGATGCTTATCGGGCTTGTTGTCGGAATGCTTGTCGACCAAGACAACAAAACAAAAGAGACCAAAAACGACGTTGACGATAAATAAAGAGTTTAATTAAATTAAAATAAATAAAAAAACGGAGGACAAAATTTTGAGTGATAAAAACTTTCGTTCGGTTGGGAAAAGCTTCAAACGCATAGACGGCGTCGAGAAGATAACCGGCAGAGCAATGTTCACCGACGATTTTCTTTTGAATGACGTGCTTGTCGCAAAGATACTTCATTCGGAAATTGCAAACGGTGTTGTCAAAAGTATCGACATCGAGCAAGCTTCCAAGATACCGGGAATTGAAAAGATAGTCACCTGTTTCGACGTTCCAAAAACCAAGTTTCCAACAGCGGGGCACCCGTGGAGCACCGACCCGTCCCACCAAGACATTGCGGACAACAATCTTTTGACTTCGCGCGTTAGGTTCTATGGCGACAACATAGCGGCGGTTATCGGCGAAGACTCTGTCGCGTGTGACAGGGCGCTTCGTGCAATCAAGGTTGAATATGAAGAATATACCCCGCTTATAACGGTTGAACAAGCTATGAACGCAAACGATGTTCCGCCAATCCACGAGGATTTCAAAGACAACGTTCTAGCGCAAAGTTCATATGAATTCGGTGATTTTGAAGAAGCTATCAAAGAGCCGGGGCTTTTAAAGTTCGAGGACGAGTTTAAAACACCGATAGTTCAACATTGTCATATAGAAAACCCTATCTGTTACGCCTATGAAAAAAAGGGCAGAATAACGGTTGTGACCTCGACACAAATTCCCCACATTGTGCGCCGTGTTGTCGGACAAGCGCTTGATCTTCCGTGGGGAAAAATAAGAGTAATAAAGCCGTATATCGGCGGCGGTTTCGGAAACAAACAGGACGTTTTGTTTGAACCGCTTTGCGCATATCTTTCGACCGCCCTGGGCGGAAGATGCGTTAAACTTGACACAACGAGGGAAGAAACGTTTGCGTGTACAAGGGTTCGCCACGCGATTGACTTTAAACTTACAAGTTACGTAAGACAGGACGGACGTTTTGTCGCAAGACATATAGAGGCGGTTTCAAACCAAGGCGGATACGCTTCGCACGGACACGGAATAGTCGCGAAAGCTTCGTCGGTTTTCCGCAACGTATACCAAGACGAAAAGTCAACCAAAGGCGATGTCAAAACGGTGTTCACCAACACGGCTCCTGCCGGCGCTATGCGTGGATACGGCGTTCCACAAGTTATCTTTGCTATGGAAAGCCATGTCGATGATATCGCAAAAGCTCTTAACATCGACCCCGTCAAAATCCGCGAACTTAACATGATGAAAAAAGGATATATCGAACCGTATTCAAAGGTTGAAGCGGTTTCGGTTGGGCTTCCCGAAGCCGTTGAAATCGGCAAAAAACATATCGATTGGGACAACAAACGAGAGCTTTACAGCAAACAACAAGGAAACATAAAACGCGGCGTCGGGTGTGCTATTTTCACATATCAAACCGCAGTTTGGCCGATATCAATAGAGGTCAGTTCTTGCCGTATGTCTATGAACCAAGACGGTTCGGTTCAACTTATAATGGGCGCAACCGAGATAGGCCAAGGCGCAGACACTGTGTTTTGCCAAATGGCTTCCGAAGCCACCGGAATTCCGTTTGAAGATTTCAACATAATGTCGACACAAGACACAGACATATCTCCGTATGACCCCGGCGCTTATGCTTCGCGCCAGACGTATGTAGGCGGGATGGCTATAAAGAAAACCGCAGAGATATTGCGTCAAAAGATATTTGAATATGCCGAGTTTTACAAAGGCGTTAACGCAACCGAACTTGACATAGACGGCAAAGATGTCGTTCAAAAGATGTCGGGCGAAAAGGTTGTGTCGCTTGCGGAACTTATGACCGAGGCGTATTACAACCCGGACAATCCGCAACACATCGAAGCGTATTCAACCGCCAATTGTCAAAGCAACACGTTTGCCGTCGGCGCATGTTTTGCCGACGTCGAAGTTGATATCTCGCTTGGAACTATTGAAGTTAAAGACATAATCAACGTCCACGACAGCGGAAAGATAATAAACCCGATGTTAGCAGAGATGCAAGTACACGGCGGAATGAGCATGGGCCTGGGTTACGGGCTTTCGGAACAACTTTTATACAACGAAAAAACAGGAAAGCCGCTTAACAACAACCTGTTAGACTATAAACTCATGACAACGCTCGACACACCCGATTTAAACGTTGCGTTTGTCGAACCATACGACATAACGGGGCCGTTTGGAAACAAGTCGCTAGGCGAGCCGCCGACAGTTCCGGTTGCCGGAGCTATTAGAAACGCTGTGCTTAACGCCACCGGCGTTAAGTTTAACCAAAATCCTTTAACCCCCGAAAGGTTACTTGAAGGATTTCGCAAAGAAGGGTTGGTGAAAAACTATGTATGATTTTTCTGCTATATATCAAGCGACAAGCGTTAAACACGCCTTGGAACTTCTCGACCAACACAAATCGGCGCACGTCCTAGCGGGCGGCAGCGATGTGCTTATCAAAGCAAGGGAAGGACACCTAGCCGGTATCGAAGTTGTAAGCATATACATGCTTGACGAACTTCGCGGCATCTCTTTTGACAAAGATCAAAACATCGTTATAAAACCGTTAACCTCGTTTTCCCACATCGAAAACAATGATATTATAAAACAACATCTTCCGGCGCTTGCCGAAGCGGTTGGGCAAGTCGGCGGCCCACAGATACGTAACATCGGGTCGATAGGCGGAAACATCTGTAACGGCGTCACAAGCGCCGACAGCGCTTCAACCGTCATGGCGTACGACGCGCTTCTTGAAATTAGTTCGGTTAGCGGCAAAAGAACTCTTGATATCAAAGAGTTTTACAAAGGTCCCGGAAAGGTTGACCTTCAAGAAGGCGAGCTTTTAACCGCCATAATTATTCCAAAAGAAAGCTATTTAAACACACACGGTAAGTTTATAAAATATGCTATGCGAAAAGCTATGGACATTGCGACGCTTGGATGTTCCGTTAACGTCAAACTTTCGGACGACAAGAAAACTATCGAGCGCCTTAGAATTGCGTTTGGCGTTGCGGCGGCAACACCTATAAGAGCCGCCAAAACGGAACAGCTTTTTAAAGGGGCGGTTATAGAACAGGATATGCTTGAGAAACTTTCCGATTCTGTTTTGTCCGAGATATCTCCGCGTTCTTCGTGGCGCGCGTCAAAAGAACTTCGGCTTCAAATAGCTTCGGAAAACGTCAAACGCGCGTTTGTGTCGGCGGTTGAGCAATCAAAAGTTTGAAAATATGATTTTCAAACTTTGTAAATGATTTTTTGTCAGGGGCGTAATACCTTGTGTTAATCAAAACTTTGTAGAATTTTAAAAAAGGAGCGTATACATATAAATGGAAAAAGTTATAGTTAATTGCACCGTGAACGGAAAACCGTCGCAAACACTTGTAGACCCTCGCGCTTCGCTTTCCGACATGCTCCGAAACGACTATCGTCTAACCGGCGTTAAAAAAGGTTGCGACGTTGGGGAATGTGGGGCGTGTTCGGTTATTATAAACGGCGAGGTTTTTAACTCGTGTATATATCTTGCCATATGGGCGAACGGCAAAGAGATAACGACAATCGAGGGGTTAACTCCGAAAGACGGAACTCTTTCCGAGATGCAACAAGCGTTTTTGGACGAGGGCGCGGTTCAATGTGGATTTTGTTCGCCGGGATTTATAATAACGGCAACCAACATGCAAAACTCGGGTAAGAGTTTTTCAAAACAAGAGATTAAACGCGAACTTTCGGGCAACATGTGCCGTTGCACAGGCTATGAAAACATAGTTAAAGCGGTTGACGGAGTTCTTAACAAATAATATTAAAAGGCCGTTATAAACGTTTGGTTTTTTTAAACCTTGCGCGAGTAACGGGCTTTTAAAAATAAAGGGTGATGAGAAAATTTTTTATACACTTTTTTTTAGCGTCTACCTTTTTTGAGCGACAACAACCCTTTAGTTTAACCACAAAAAAATTGAAGGAGAAAAAACATATGACAAAAGCGGAGATAGCCAATCTAATCGACATTGCGGCGGGACGAAAAAAAGCACAACTTGTTTTGAAAAACGGAACGGTTCTTAACGTTTTTACTAACGAGTGGATAAAAAACGACGTTGCTATTTCGGGCGAATACATAGCCGCCGTGGGCGAGGGTTACAGCGGCGAAACCGAAGTTGATTTGACGGGAAAATATATCGTTCCCGGTTTTATAGACGCGCACATGCACGTTGAATCAACCATGACAACCCCACGTGGTTTTGCGGGCGAAGTTTTGCCGCGCGGAACCACAACGATGATAATCGACCCACATGAAGTTGCAAACGTTTTTGGTTTAAAAGGCGTTGAATATATGATAGACCAATCGAGCGACATTCCGTGTGACATGTACTATATGTTGCCGTCTTGTGTGCCTGCAACCGGTTTTGAGGACAGCGGAGCGGTTCTTGAAGCGGAAGAGCTTTCAAAGCTTATTAACCACCCAAAAGTTTTGGGGTTGGGCGAAGTTATGAACTATGTTGGGGTTTGCGAAGCTAACGGGGATCTTTTGGAAAAGATAGTTCTCTTTCAAAACAAACCGATAGACGGACATGCGCCGTCTTTAAGCGGTAAACAACTTTCGGCTTATTGCGTTGCCGGGGTTGAGACCGACCACGAATGTGTAACGTTTGAGGAAGCACGCGAAAAAATCCGCAAAGGGATGAAGATATTAATTCGCGAAGGAACGGCGGCAAAAAACCTCGAGGCTATTCTCTCGGGGGCGCTTAAAGCGGGTATGCCGTTTAAAAACTTCGCGTTTTGCACCGACGACAAGCACATAGAAGATATTAGGAAAAAAGGACATATACGCGAGAACATACGAAAAGCTATTAAGCTTGGGGTTAAACCGGAGGATGCTTATGTTATGGCGTCGTATAACACAGCGCGGTTTTACGGTCTTGACAGTTTAGGCGCGGTTTCGGAGAGGTATAAAGCCGATCTTGCGATTATTTCCGACCGCGAAAAAGTTTATGTCGAGGAGGTTTATAAAAACGGCAAAAAAATTTCATTCGACATTTTACCCATCAGGTTTGACCACAAACCGACCGATGATTTTTTCAAAAACAGCATAAATCTTAAAGATGTTACGGTAAAAGATTTTGAACTTAAACTTAAAAGCGACATTTGTGATATAATAGAGGTCGTTGAAAGCGAAATAATAACCAAACGTGTTCAAGAAAAAGTCCCGACAAAAGACGGCTTTTTCGTTGCGGACAACGTCCATCAAAAGATAGCGGTGTTCGAGCGTCACAAAGGCACAGGAAAAAAAGCCGTCGCAATAATCAAAGGGTTCAACATAAACGGAGCGGTAGCAACAACCGTTTCACACGACAGCCACAACATTGTTGTGGTTGGAAGCTGCGACAGTGACATGCTTTGCGCCGTTCAAGCTATAAAAAATCAAAACGGCGGGTATGTTTTGGTTAAGGACGGAGAAGTTACAGGTTCCCAACCGCTTCCGATTGGCGGGCTTATGACCGACCAGCCGATAGACGAGGTTATAATTAACCTTGAAGATATGATTAAAACCGCCCGAAAGATGGGCGTACCCGAACTTGTCGACCCGTTCATAACTCTTTCGTTCCTTTGTCTGCCCGTTATTCCCGAAATACGTATAACAAACAGATATCTTTGGGATAGCAAAGACATGAAACCAATAGAAATTTAATCAGAGGTGTTCTTACAATGGCTTTTCAATCAACAAACGACCTTTTTTTACAGCAAAGCTACGACGACATATACGAAACATACGAAAACAGCCTTGCTAAAAAGAATTTTGTACATTGGGATTACATAATTATAACCGCGTCTAACCAACGTCAAGCAGACACATATCGAAGAAAGATTGAACAACGTCTTTTGAAAAAGCGTTTGCCAAGCGTCCCGAACTATGCGGTTGTACCCGACACAGACGGAAAAAGAATCGGTTCGGGCGGGGCGACGCTTAACGCGCTTCTATATGTACTTGAAAAAGAGGGCACGATTGAACAAGCGCTTAAAAAGAGAATACTTCTTATACATTCGGGGGGCGACAGCAAACGAATCCCCCAATACTCCGATTGCGGAAAACTTTTCTCGCCCGTCGAAAGGGAACTAGCGGGCGGGTTTGGTTCAACTCTTTTTGACGAGGTTATGATTCTTGCAAGCTCGGTTCCTTCGCGAATGTCCAAAGGGCTTTTTGTGCTTTCGGGCGATGTTCTGTTGCTTTTTAATCCGTTACAAGTCGAATTTTCTTCGGAGGACGCCGCCTCGCTTTCTATAAAAGAAACGGTTGAGATAGGCAAAAACCACGGGGTTTTTGTTGCGGACAGCGAAGGATATGTACAAAAGTTTTTGCATAAATCCTCTGTACAATCGCTTGAAAAAGAGGGCGCTATCGACCGTTGGGGTTTTGTAAACCTTGATTCGGGCGCGGTTTATCTTGGCAAAAAATCGGTTGAAGCACTTATAAGCCTTGTCACGACGGACGGAAAAAAAGACGACCAAAAAGCAAACCTGTTTATAAACGAACAAGTTGCATTAAATTTTTACGGAGATATTTTATATCCGCTTGCAAAAACATCTGAATATGAAAAATATCTTTTGGAAAAACCCGAAAAAGAATTTTCGCAAAATCTTGAACTTTGTCGAAAAGAAATTTGGGACAAACTTTCGCCGCTTAACCTTAAACTGTCGGTGTTAGCGCCCGCAAAGTTTATCCATTTCGGAACGTCGTCGGAACTTATTCAACTTAAAACCACGTCGGAAAACCTTTATAAAAACCTAGGTTGGAAAAACTCTGTCGTGTCTTTTTGCGATACTCCGGGGATTGCTTGTTACAACAGTTTGGTTGAACAAGATGTCGTTTTTTTGGGCGACGCCTATATCGAAAACAGCCACATAAAAAAAGGCGTCACGATTGGCGACAAAGCTATCGTTTCAAATATAGTTATCGAAAGCGGAACGATACCCCAAAATACAGTTGTACACGCATTAAAACAAACGGACGGAAGTTTTGTTGTTAGGATATACCCCGTATCGGAAGACGCAAAAAATCCGTCGTCGTCCTCTTGTTCGACGTCGCTTTGGGAGCTTGAAAGATATCCCAAAAAACCCGATATGCAGTCGGCTTTTTTGGCGTCGCTTGCGATATATAACGGCGAAAAACCAAGCGACGACGCGCAACTTTTAAGTCTTTCGCAAAGTTTTTTAAACGCAAATTCTGCGTATTCGATAGAGTTTGAACAGACGTTAAGCGAACAAATACGCGTCGAAAAATTTTTACATCAGATTAAATTACAAAAACCCCTTCAAAAGGTTAAACAACTTTTTGAAGGAATAGGGCTTAGCGATAGCGAAATTCAAGCTATTGCAAACGCAAGCGAAACGCTTGATTTCAGTCAGAAGACACGGAGTTACTATTATATATCAAAACTTTGTGACAACAGGTTTTCCGAGATGTACGAAGCAAAGGCGTTTGAAACGATTAGAAAAGTTTTGTTTGACGACGCGTTTAATTCGTTAAGTTTGATAAGCGAACAACAGTATAACGTCACCGGGGAAAAGGTTGAAGTCGAGCTTCCCGTTCGCGTAAACTTTGGTGGAGGTTGGTCGGACACGCCTCCACATTGTCTTGAACAGGGCGGAACCGTTTTAAACGCGGCGGTGCTCCTTAACGGCGAACCCCCTGTGTTTGCGTGTATCGAGCGTATCGACAAAAGATGTATAGTTCTTGAAACGGCGGACAACCATAAAAAAGAAACATTTTATGATATATCCCAACTTCAAAACTATGGCGACCCATTTGACCCGTTTGCGCTTTTAAAAGCCGCGTTAATTGTGGCAGGCGTTGTTTCGCTTGAACAAAACGCGTCGTTTGAAAACCTTATAGATCTTTTGGGTGGCGGAATACACATCAAAACCGGCGTTAAAAATATCCCGAGGGGTTCGGGGCTTGGAACGAGCAGCATTCTTGCCGCGGCGGTTGTAACCGCTATATTCAAATGGTTTTCGATAGAAAAAACAAAAAGCGAGATCTCACAAGTTGTGTTGTCTGTTGAACAATTAATGAGCACGGGCGGAGGTTGGCAAGATCAATGCGGAGCTATCTTCGACGGGGTTAAACTGCTTGAAACGGACGTTGGAATTAACCAGATTATTCGTTGTAAAACTCTTTCGCTTGCCGGCAAAACGCAAAAAGAACTTTCCGAAAGACTTTGTCTTATATACACGGGACAAAGGCGACTTGCGCGAAATCTTTTGCGCGAGATTGTCGGGAAATATCTTTCGGGAGACGAAACCGCCGTTTCGGTTCTCGGCGAAATTCAACGCGTCAGCCGTTTGATGGCAAACCGTTTGCAAAACGGAGATATCGACGGATTTGCCGAACTTTTAAGCCGACATATGGAACTTTCGTTGTTGCTTGACAAGGGCAGCGCAAACATATGTATAAACCACATCTTTTCGTCGATCGACGACCTTGTCGTTGGCAAGATGGTTTGTGGCGCCGGCGGCGGCGGTTTTTTACAGGTTATACTAAAAAAAGGTGTTACACGCGCAAAACTTTCGGAACGTCTTTCAAAAATCTATAGCGGAACGGGCATAGATGTTTGGGAAAGCGAGATAGCGTTTTAAAATATGACATTTGTATCTTTGCTTGTTTAAATGTATAATAGCTTTAACAAAAACGAAAAAATATAAACACAAGAAAAATTCAAACTCCTGAAAGGACAGTCTATTTCAATGATAAAAATATATGACGACAAAGTTTATCTCTTAAACGGCGAAAAGCTAGTTCCCAAAAAAGAATATGACCAAACGTGTGACGACCCAAAGGCGGGGCAACAAAAAGCCAAACAAGGAACTATTTCGTATGGCATCTTGACGGCACACAACGTGTCGGACGACGACCAAAATTTAAAGATAAAGTTTGACGCAATAACAAGCCACGACATAACGTTTGTAAGCATAATTCAAACCGCAAAAGCTTCGGGCATGGAAAAGTTCCCGTTGCCGTATGTTTTAACCAACTGTCACAATTCGCTTTGTGCCGTTGGCGGAACGATAAACGAAGACGACCATGTTTTCGGGTTAAGCGCCGCGAAAAAGTTTGGCGGCATATATGTTCCCGCACACCTTGCGGTTATCCATCAATATATGCGCGAGATGCACGCCGGATGTGGGGCGATGATTTTAGGCTCAGACAGCCACACAAGGTATGGCGCGCTTGGAACGATGGCGATAGGCGAGGGCGGCGGCGAACTTGTCAAACAACTGCTTTGCGACACCTATGACATAAAATACCCCGACATAATCGGAGTTTATCTCGACGGCAAACCTATCCCGGGCGTCGGCCCCCACGATATTTCGCTTGCGATTATCGGCGCTGTGTTCAAAAACGGTTATGTCAAAAATAAAGTCATGGAGTTCATAGGCCCCGGAATTGCGTCGATTGACACAGATTTCAGAAACAGCATAGACGTAATGACGACCGAGACTACCTGTTTAAGTTCAATTTGGTGCACCGACGACGACACAAAAGAGTTCCTTTCGGCCCATAAAAGAAAAGACGCATACAAGAAACTTGCGCCCAAAGACGTTGCGCTTTATGACGGAATGATATATGTAGATCTTGCGAAAATTCGCCCCATGATAGCGCTTCCGTTCCACCCGAGTAACACGTATACGATAGACGAACTTAACAGCAATCTTTCGGATATTTTAAGGTCGGTTGAAAAAGAGGCGGTTGAATTTTCGGGGGATAAAAGCATAAACTTTTCTCTTGTGGACAAGATAAAAGACGGAAAACTAACCGTTCAACAAGGAATTATAGCCGGTTGCGCCGGTGGTAACTTCTCGAGCATGGCGGCGGCCGCCGAGATTTTGAGTTCGGCGAACTGTGGGAACGACGTTTTTTCGCTTGCTGTTTATCCGTCGTCACAACCTGTGTATCTTGAACTTGTTAAAAACGGAGCGATAGCGAAGTTTATCGAAAGCGGAGCCACCGTTAAGACGGCGTTTTGCGGACCATGTTTCGGCGCAGGCGACACCCCGGCAAACAACGCGTTTAGCATTAGGCATACAACGCGTAACTTTAAAAGTCGCGAGGGTTCTAAACCGGGCGACGGACAGATGTCGGCGGTTGCGTTGATGGACGCGCGTTCGATAGCCGCTTCTGCCGTAAAAGGCGGAGTTTTGACCGCGGCGACAGACATTGATTTTAAAACCCCGACATACAACTTTGACAGCGCTATCTACCAAAAACGCGTTTACCAAGGGTTTGGTAGCCCCAAACCCGAACAACAGCTTATATACGGCCCAAATATAAAAGATTGGCCAAAGCTTAGCGCGCTTAGCGAACACGTTTTGCTTAAAGTTTCTACCAAAATTACCGACAGCGTAACGACAACCGACGAACTTATTCCGTCGGGGGAAACGTCGTCCTATCGCTCTAATCCGTTGGGGCTTGCGGAATTTACGTTGTCGCGCCGCGATCCTTTGTACGTTTCAAGGGCAAAAGAAATTGATAAACTTGAAAGGGCTAGAATGAGCGGACAAGACGCAACGTTAATAGACGAGAAACTTAAAACTGTTTATGAAAACATCAAAAAACTCGAAGGTTTTTCCGATATCGATTTAAACGAGATAGAGATTGGAAGCGTTGTTTGCGCCTTTAAACCGGGAGACGGTTCGGCAAGGGAGCAAGCCGCGAGTTGCCAAAGGGTTCTTGGCGGACTTGCAAACATAACAAACGAGTACGCTACAAAACGTTATCGTTCAAACGTCATAAACTGGGGCATGTTGCCGTTCCAAATTAAAGGCGAGATGGTTTTCGACGTTGATGATTATATCTTTGTTCCGAACATCGTTAAACATATCGACGGCGATATGCTTAACATAAAAGCATATGTTATCGGGGAGACTGTCAAAGAGATAACGTTATATATGACCGAGATGACAAACGAAGAAAAGGCTATCGTTAAAGCCGGTTGTCTCATAAATTACAACAGAAATAGGATGAAATAATTAGATGTAGTTTGAAACACTAAAAGTACACTTCGGCATTTTTCACAAACCCAATGGGTATACTGTAGGGGTTGGCGTCGGCTACGCAGTAGACGTTGCCGACAACCCGAAAATCACCACAAATCCCCTAAAAACGGGATGTCGAGGACGCCATCCCC
>CAYJJR010000071.1:0-11843 GCA_964370565.1 uncultured Oscillospiraceae bacterium
AAACAAAAACAGAAGATTGTGAATACTCTTTTTGATGATAATCAGTAGTTTTTGACCATGTTTTTTTGCGCCACTTTTGTACATTTTTTAAACGCCATATTTGTGCATTTTTTGAACGTTGTTGACAATATTAAACTCCGTAAAATTTGAAACTATATTGTATTGTTGTCCCTGCAATTCGAGGGGCTTATTTTTTCGTATTTTTTAAAAGTTGTGCTAAAAGCGCTCTCGCAACTAAACCCACATTTAAAACATATCTCTTTCACCGAATAATCTGTATTGATAAGTAGGGATTTTGCTTTACAAGGCTTTCGTTTGTTTTTATCCTTTTAGACTACAATAAATTTATCTACAGTATAAACGAGCATATCGACGCTGTCAAACTGTTTTAAACATCGTGTGTGGGAAGTGGCGTTGATTTGTTTAATGAACAGCCAAACACCTCACTTGACAAAACAACCAATTTATTTTTGTAAAAACGAAAAAAACAGTTAAATTACACATAATCTGTAGTTGTCACTTGTAAATTAAGTTGTTTGATTGTATAATTAGCTATCTTTAAACGAAAGGGAAACGCGAACGTGCACAGTATCAACATTAACCTAGCCCTAATTATTAGCATTATTGTTATTATCAATAGTGTTTGTTTGCGTTTGGCTGAACCGAGGTTAAAGTAGTTTACCAGTACTTTAAGAGCCTCCGGCTAACGCGCCGGAGGCTCTTTTTTGTATAAATTTAATGAAAGAGATTTGAAAAAAATGAAAATGAAACAAAACAGAACATTGGCTCTTGTTGCAACAATTGCAATACAACTTTGTGTCGGCGTTGCGTATATCTGGAGCGTTTTTCAAAGCGGAATTGCAACCTCGTTATTTGGCGGAGACAATACCTCAGCTAGCTATACCTATTCTATCCTACTTGCTGTTTTGGGCTTTGGTAGTATAATCGGCGGAAAACTTGTTCCAAAAATCACTATTAAATATGTTGTCATGATCGGTGGCTTTTTGATGGCGCTTGGGTTTTTCCTTGCTTCTTTCACAACACCCGAATTCCCCCAAGCCCTTTGGTTAACTTATGGAGTAATCGGGGGCATAAGTATGGGTTTTGTATACTCGCCGACAATTGCATGTGTTCAAAAATGTTTTCCCGAAAAAAAGGGGCTTGTAACCGGTCTTGTGGTTGCGGCCTTGGGTCTTGGCGGCGTTGTTTTCACACCTGTTGTTGAGGCTATAATTGCTGCAAACGGAGGAGTAGGTGTAGGGGAGCTTTTTGCCATTCGTGCAATTTCGGTAGTGTTTTTGGTTATCTGTACGATAGGTTCACTTTTCTTATATACACCCGAACAAAAACCTGTAACAACACAAGGTGTGGTTGCGGACGACTTAACCGCAACACAGGCAATCAAAACCTTTGAATTTTATTTAATAGCTTTCGCCATGATGTTAGCTTGTATAGGCGGACTTATGATGATTGGGTTTGCAAAACCGATTGCAGAAGGTCGCGGTATGGGCGAAGTCGCGACGGTAGGGGTTTTGATGATCTCGATAGCTAACGCTGCCGGTCGTCTTAGCTGGGGTGCAATATCGGACAAGCTCGGGAGGATTAATACGTTGCTAATCTTAATGGTGGGCTCATCCATCTTGCCATTGATGATTAACTTTGCACAAGGTTACTTAATCTTTGTGTTGATTGGTTTAATAGGATTTTTCTACGGCGGACTTCTTTCGACATTTCCCTCACTCACCGCCGAAACGTTTGGCGCAAAAAATTCCGCTACAATCTACGGAATGGTTTTGGTTGGCTTTGGAATTGCGGCACTTATCTCTTCAAATATCGGAGGATATTATAAAAACATCGCGGCAGACGACATTGATAAAATGTTCCCCGCTTTTGCTATAGCGGCGGCTTGTTCTTTGGTTGCGGTTTTTCTTATTATTGTTTTGGCAAAAAAACAAAAAATGAAAAAGTTTTCCGTTTAATACTTTATAATTAAAATTGTAGTATCCGGTTAAATCAAAAAGTTCACATAAGTTATTTGTAAACTTCAGCGTGTCAAAAAAGGTGTACCCAAAAAATATTGCACAAAATTGTAATAAAGCGGTAGGGAGCGACGCCCTCGTCGCTCCGCAAGTTTCCCGCAACTACAGCGGCATCACCAAGCAGCAAGAGCAAAACTGTTGCCCTGTGGTTTGGTTGTTGCGGTTTGGTTTGGCGACGAGGACTACATTCCACCCATTGAGTTTGTGAATTTTGACTAAACATAATTTTTCACACTGTTTATATCATAGTTTACAATTTTTTCGTTGTGTTTTTTATCATTTTGAACTATAATATAAGTTCAGAGCGTTTTGCGTGTTGCTAGTTAAAATGTGCATTGCGTGAACAAAAACTGTATAGAAAAATTTAAACTGATAAAAGAAATTGTGTTATCTTTAGAAAGACTATTTTCTTTTTTTAAGGGGGTATATGCAATTTATGCAAGGACAAACATTAATGTATGTGGCGAGGATTCTGGTTTTGTTGACCGTGTTGCCGATACATGAAGCGGCGCACGCTTGGGCGTCATACAAACTCGGAGACCCGACGGCGAAGCAACTCGGGCGCCTTACGCTTAATCCGTTTAAACACCTAGATCTTTTCGGGAGTTTGGCTATTTTGTTTTTTGGAATTGGTTGGGCGAAACCGGTGCCGGTGGACCCGAGGTATTTCGAGGACAAGAAAAAAGGCATGGCTCTTTCTGCGCTCGCGGGGCCGCTGTCCAACCTTTTGGTTGCGTTTGTGGTGCTTTTTGTGAGCAGGATTTTGGCTTATGTTCCGTTTACAAATCAAGAAGTTTTTGAAGTGTTTCAGATTATATATATAGTTTTAAGCTATATTGCGATGATAAATGTTGTTCTTGGGATATTTAATCTTATTCCGATACCGCCGTTTGACGGTTCAAGAATTATGCTTTTGTTTTTGCCCGAAAGAACATACTTTAAAATTATGCAATACGAAAGATATATTATGATTGCGTTACTCGCGTTTTTATATCTTGGCGTTTTGTCCGGCCCTCTTTCGATTATCCAAAGTGGCGTTATCTCGCTGTACACTTTAATTGCAGACGGTATTATTGAGTTTGTAATCGGCATTTTTTCTATGGGAGAAATAGCAGGAAACTAGGTCGGTGCAAAATGTAGTTGCAGAGAACAACTGGCAATTAACAATGAATAATTAAAAGTGAGAATATTAAATCGGTCGCGTTAGTGACACATTAACTATTAACTCAATACTCTACACTTTGCGTGTTGTTTATGGTAGATATTAATATATTAAAAGGGGAGCTATGGAAGGGATTAATTTTAAGATCTCTAATTTTGAAGGGCCTTTGGACCTTCTTTTGCATCTGATTTCAAAACATAAAGTTAAGATACAAGAAATAAAGATTTCTGTTTTAATCGACCAATACCTTCAGTTTATCGGAAAGGTAGGCCCCGACGAACTCGACCCTACAAGCGAGTTTTTGGAGATGGCTGCAAAGCTTGTGTACATGAAATCGCTGGCGCTTCTTCCGCGTGCGGAGGAGACCGAACGTCTTCAACAAGAACTTGTAGGACAACTTATCGAATACAGCCTTTGTAAACAAGCGGCGGCGCGCCTTGGCGACATGGCGGCGGGGATAATGTTTGCGGTTCGCGAACCGCTCGTAGTCCAGTTTGACGAAGAATACGCCGAAAACCACAACCCCGACGAGCTCATAACCGCATATATGAACACACTTGGGAAAAATACAAGGCTTGTAAAACCTAAAATCGAGGATTTTGAAGAGATTATCTCTGCGCCGGTTGTGTCGGTTGGCTCTAGGGTTGTTAAGATTTTACGAGGAATTAAAACAGGAGCTGCAAAGAAAATTGACGACCTTTTTTACGGAATCGAAACCAAAAGCGAGGCGGTGGCGACGTTTTTGGCGGTTCTCGAACTTATCAAGGTTGGTCGCCTTAAAGTTTCGGAGGACGGAGAACTTATGAAGGGCGAAAAACACAGAGAGGTGGATTTAGTTGATGGAGAATAATTCTATTAAAGGGGCTATCGAAGCGGTGTTGTTTGCGGTTGCCGAACCTATATCAATCGAGAGAATTTCCGAGGCGGTTGGTGCCGAAAAAGACGAGGTTAAAACCGAACTTGACAACCTTCGTGAACAGTACGACAACGAGCTTCGTGGATTTTGCCTTTTAAACTACGACGACAGATATCAATTGGCGTCGCGCGCGACATACACAATTCCTGTGACAAAAGCGCTTGACACACGTCGAAACAACCCTCTTTCCCCCGCGTCGCTCGAAACGCTTGCAATAATTGCATATAATCAACCTGTTTCGCGGTCGTTCATTGAACAAGTTCGTGGGGTGGACAGCTCGTCTTCTGTTACTAATTTGTTAAACAAAGGGCTAATAGCGGAAGCGGGTCGTCTTGATCTTCCCGGAAAACCCGTGTCGTTTAAAACTACCGATGTGTTTCTAAGATGTTTTGGAATGTCGAAACTTTCGGAACTTCCGCCTATTCATTCGGAAGACATTACATACGAACAACCTGTCGAACAAACGGAACTAACAGAAGGACTTATAAATAGTTAATAATTAATAGTTAATAATTAATAGTGAAGGAGCGGCTTACGCCGCATTTTAAATGACAAGATTTTAGGGATGAAGGTCAAAACTTTTCACTTATAAAAAACGAGGATACAACATGTCTACAGTTTTGTTAATACTTGAGATACTCGGGCTTGTCCTTTTAGTCGTTCTTTTTCTTTTGATGCTTATAATTTTTGTACGCATACGGTTTAGCGTTTTATATGGTAAAGACGGTCTGGTGGTTAAATTAAGGATTCTCGGAATTCCGATTAACCTTTTTAAAAACCCTAAAAAAGAGATAAAGAAAAAGGAACAAAAAGAGCAAAAACAAACCGAAAACACGGAACAAAATTTACCCGAAAAAGAGAAATTTAAACTTAACATTAGTTTGATAAAACGCCTTGTACGAGATATTGTTACCGCAACGTTTAAAATTTTATCAAAAGTTAAGATACACCGTCTTTCGATAACAAGCGTTGTTAACGGAAAAGACCCATACAAAATCGGGGTAGAGGCGGGGAAACGACTTGCGTCATTTAGCGCAGTTTATTCAATTGTTGACTCAGTGTCAAAGATAAAAACTAAAACGCTTGACGTAATACCCAATTTCGCCGAAAGCGACATAAAAAGCGAATATTATGTTTGTTTTTCAATTAGAATTTGGTATGCTTTGTTTGAGGGTGTAAAACTTGTAACGGCATACATTAAGCTTTTGGTTGCCGAAAGACAACTTGAAAAACAAGTTAAGCAAACGATAAAACAAAATCTATAATCAACCCCAACAAATTAACAAGATATATAATGATAAGGAGAGCTTATGACAAACGAGAAACATTCAATTTCCGAGATGGTGGAAGCCGCGATTGGAAAGGTTAAAGAGGTCTTAGACAGCGAAATTTCTATAGGCAAGGCGGTAGAACTCCCGGGTGGGGCGACTGCGATACCTGTGTGCAAAGTTTCATTTGGTTTCGGAACGGGCGGAAGCGACATTCCGACAAGCCAAAAATCTTCTTTTGGCGGAGGGGTAGCAGGTGGTATCAACGTAACGCCAATAGCTTTTTTGGTGTGTGACCAAAACGGAAACGTCAAAATCCTTCAACTTGACACAATCGGAACAACCGCAGACAACATCGTAAGAACGGTGCCCGACGTGGTAGACAAAATCTCCGGCATTTTGGCGGACAGCAAACTAGGGAAAACTTCAAATAAACAATAACAACCACAAACCGAGTAAGACCCGGCGGTGACCATGCCGGTTTTTTTGATATTTTGTGTGCGAAAGGAACTTAGGTCATAACAAATGAAAGAAAGAATACAAAAAGTACTGGCGACGGCGGGGTATTGCTCAAGACGAAAAGCCGAAGAACTCATAGGACGAGGAAAGGTTACAGTCAACGGACATCCGGCGTCGATAGGGGACAAGATGGACCCAATGAAAGACATAGTTGCGGTTTCGGGGCAACGTGTGTTTATAAAAAAACATCAACAAAAACTTTATTTTGCGCTTAATAAACCGAGGGGATACGTTACGACTATGAGCGACGAACACGACAGAAGATGTGTTGCCGATCTTGTTGCGGACGTTGAAGAAAGGTTGTATCCTGTCGGGCGTCTCGATAAAGACAGCGAGGGACTTTTGATTATGACTAACGACGGTAGTCTTGCAAACCTCGTGTCGCATCCGTCGCGCGGAGTGACAAAGGTCTATCGTGTTTCGGTGTCCCCGAAAGCTTCCGAGTTTGAACTTTCAAAAATTGCTTCGGGGCAGATGATAGACGGCGAATTTATGCAACCCAAAAGCCTTAGGGTTACGGGGGAAGGCCCCGACCGAAGCGTTATCGAGATGTCTCTTGCAGAGGGAAAAAACCGCGAGATACGCAAAATCTGCGAAGCGGCGGGGCTTAACGTGACACGGCTTAAAAGAACGTCTATTGGGCCTGTTCGACTTGGAAACCTTGTTGCCGGAAAAAAACGAGAACTTACGGGAGAGGAGCTTTTGGCTTTAAGACAAGCATGTAAAAAGCCGCCTAAAAAGAGATGATTAAGCTTAATATAATAAATGATTATTCCGCAATTCCGACCGATTACAAAAGCGAAGATACCGTTTGCTATATCGCGACCGATAACGAAGGTTACATTGGACATTGTATTTTCGGCGAGTCGAATGATAACGTTGTGCTTTATGAGATCAAGACAAAGGATGGCAGTTTTTCGATGATCGATGGACTTGCGCGCGCCTCGATTTTCAGCAAAAGCGAGAGGTGTAAACACGTCATCTTTAAGAGTAAAGACGACGGGGTAGAACGTTTTGCGACGGCATTTAAAGCGAAGCTGGACGAGCCGTTTTTGGTGGAAAAGGTTTTTGAAAGTCATTGTTGACAACTATATAATTTCGTTGCACTAATACCGGTAGTGTAAAAAAAATTAAACTATAATGTCATTGCGACGGTTATACATTACAAAAGTTAGTAAGGTTATTTTATTATTAAATGAAAACACAATTAGAAAATTTTAAACAAATGGTACTAAACGAGAGAGAAGTCATATCTCGGAACGATAATGTTGTCAAGGTCATTAACAAAAGAATTTTGAAAACGCTTTTGTTTAGCTATATGCTCCTTATCATAATCGGTGTGGTAGTTCCGTTGCTTGATAGCAACTATGTTCATCCGGTTGGTATAAATCTAAACTACTGGTATCTGGCTCTTGGAATTTTGGCGGTTATACTTTATTTTGTATTGACAAAAATAAACGGATGCAACCAGTTTGTAATGATCTACTTAATTTCGTTGGTTGGGGTTTTATATTCCGTTATCTCAAGCGGATTTGCTTTTCCCGACACAACAGGTGTAATTTTTGTACTTATTTTATTTCTAATGGCTACCGCTTTTATTATTACAACGCCGGCGTCGGTGACTTTGCTCGTGTTTTCGGTTGTAGTTTATATTGTCGGAATATCACATAATAAAAATTCGGATATATTTGTTTCGGAGTCTGTAACCGTAATAACAGTTTTGATAATTTCAATTGCAATTGGTAGGATTGTACGTTCTGCTCGTATCGGAAATTTAATAACAAGGGAAAGGCTCCACAACCTAGCGTATACAGACGGTTTAACTGGACTGTTAAACCGACGTTCGTTGTTTGAACTGTTGAGCAACGATAACCAACAAGACAACGAAAAAATAACAGCAATTTCGATTATTGATATAGATTACTTTAAAAAATATAACGATACCTATGGTCATCAGCTGGGGGATGGGTGTCTTAGACAGGTTTCAAAAGTTATGCTTAATTTGCAAAGCGAACAAAACATCTTCTTTTATCGATATGGTGGAGAGGAGTTTGTTGTTTTGTTTTATGAGTACAGCGAGCAACAAATTTGCGAGATACTTGATAAGTTGTATGAGGACATAAAGCAACTTAACATTGAACATAAAGCTTCTGAATACGGGCGAGTTACGATAACGACGGGAATTGCAATGGTAAATTCCGATAAGTTAATAAACTATGATAAATTAATACGTAAAGCGGATATTGCGCTTTACAATGCAAAGCAAAACGGACGAAATCAAATGAAACTACACGACGAAAGTATGAATGATTTAACCGTTGGGATTGAAACAAAAACCGGAACACGCAACGAGGAGCGGTAGGTAACAATTTTTGATTTTATAAAAGGGCAAAGACGAAACAGAAAAATTCGTCTTTGCCCTTTTTTATGTTTAATTTTGTTGTTTTGTCGAAGTTATTACGCGGTTCTAATCTCGGCTGTTTTACGTCGCGCCGGTATTTTGTTCCGGTCAAATCTTTCAACGTTTATCTTTTCTTTTGCAACCGCTAGCATGAGTTTAATTCGGTTTTCTTGGTTAACCTTTGCCGCGCCGGGGTCATAGTCTATGGCGGTTATGTTAGCGGACGGGAAACGCTCTTTAATCGTTCTTGCCATGCCTTTTCCGACAATATGGTTGGGTAGACAACCGAACGGTTGCGCGCACACGATGTTGTCGTAGCCTTGTTCACAAAGTTCCATCATCTCTGCCGGAAGCAGCCAACCCTCGCCCATCTTGTTGCCAAGCCCGACAGCGCCTTTTGTAAGCTCTTTAAGGTGGGAGAACGCTCCCGGAGCTGTAAATTTTGATTGAGTTTTAACGGCGGCTATCATAGCGTTTTCTATCTCTTCAAAAAAGTTAAGAAGTCTTGACATGAAAAAATGTTTTATACGGCTTCCGCCATAAAGCTTTATATCCTGCATATAGTTTTCAAGGCAGTAGAGAATAAATCCCATAAGTCCCGGAACCATGTATTCGCAATTTTGAGCATGCAAGAACTCTTCAAGACCGTTGTTTCCAAGGCTTGCAAATTTAACATATATCTCGCCGACAACACCGACTTTTATTTTTTTGATGTTTGTTGTTTTTATGTTTGAAAAGTCATTAACTATCTTGTTGAAGTTGTTTTTCATCTCTTTTATGCTTAGTTCTTTTCCCGCTTCAAACCGTTTGCAAAGATGCTCTTGCCATTTTGACACGACCGCTTCGGCGTCCCCTGTGTTAGCTTCATATGGGCGAACTTGGTTTTTCAAAAGCATAAGAATGTCGCCGTAACAAACGGCGGCGATTAATCTTCGCATCATTGGAACAGTAAACTTAAATCCCGAGTTTTTCTCCATTCCTGTGGCGCTTAACGACACGACGGGGATGTCTTGATATCCGGCTTTAACGAGAGCTTTACGTAAAAGATGTATGTAGTTAGAAGCTCTGCAACCGCCGCCCGTTTGGGTCATCATTAAAGCGACTTTGCTCGTGTCATATTTTCCGCTGTCGAGCGCGTCTATCATCTGGCCGATTACGAGCAACGCCGGATAACACGTGTCGTTGTGGACATATTTAAGTCCCGATTGAACAACACCCGGTCCCTCATTTTGTAACACAACAAGGTTATAACCATAGCTTTTAAACAGTTCTCTAATCATCTTAAAGTGTATGGGCAACATGTTTGGTGCAAGTATCGTGTAATCCTGTTTCATCTGCTTTGTAAATTCAATTCGCTTAACGTTTGTTTCCATGATGGCTTATCCCTCCTTGGATATGGCGGCAAGTAAACTTCTAATACGTATTTTGGCGGCTCCGAGATTTGTTATCTCGTCTATTTTAAGTTGGGTATAAATCTTTTTGTTTCGTGAAAGAATTACTTTTACCTCGTCGGTCGTAACCGCGTCTACGCCACAGCCGAACGAAACTAGCTGGACAAACTGCATATCGCTTTGTGTTGTTACGTACCGAGCAGCGTCGTACAACCTTGAGTGGTATGTCCATTGATTAAGCACGTCGACTTTTGTTTTGCCGTCTGCAAGGTGGCTTATCGAGTCCTCGGTTATAACCGCAACGTTGTATGTCGAGATTAGCTTATCTATTCCGTGGTTTACCTTCGAGTCAAGATGATACGGCCTTCCGGCGATAACTATTATCTCGCGGTTTTTGTCTCGAGCTTGCTGTATAATCTCTTTTGCTTTTTTACGAACATCTAAAAGAAATCTCTCGTGTTCCAAAAAAGCGTTTTGGGTTGCAAGTTTTACGCTGCGTTTATCGAGGCCGTCTATGTGGTTTGATAAAATTTCATATATCTTTTTTGTGAAATCCTTTGGACGATGCAACCCGATATAATCATACACAAAGTTCAATTTTTTAACCGATGAAATGTTGTTTGCAATAGTTTCCGGATAGTACGCAACGACGGGACAGTTGTAACAGTTATCTCCTTTTTTTTCGTCGATGTTGTAGCTCATACATGGGTAGAATATAAAGTCTACATTTGTTTTTGCAAGATTTTCGATGTGTCCGTGGACTAGCTTTGCCGGGAAACAAATTGTGTCGGACGGTATCGAATGTTGGCCGTCTAGGTATGTTTCATCGCTTGAAAATCCTGTCGTTACAACTTCGTATCCTAGCGTTTCAAAAAACTTTGACCAAAACGGCAATAGTTCATAGTTGTTAAGCACCATAGGAATGCCGATTTTTCCTTTTGAGTTTGGAACTTGTTTTTCAAAGTATGTCGACAATAAATCTCTTTTGTATTCAAAGAGATTTAACCCCTCGTCACGAATTTGCGTTGTTCGTGTCGGTATGTCGCAACGGTTGCCGGCTATGTATCTTCTTTTGTTTGTTTTGTCGTCAAATGTGTTTATCGTTAACGCACAGTTGTTTGTGCAACCTTTACAGTGGGTGTGTGTTACATTGTGGGAAAAATTTTTAAGGGCGAGTAAATCAAGGATTGTCGAAGTTTTTTTTGAGCGCTGTTTTCCGTAAAGCGCCGCACCATATGCTCCCATTATTCCGGCGATATTTGGACGAACAACCTCGCCGTCTATCTCTTTTTCAAACGCGCGCAAGACCGCGTTGCTTAAAAAAGTTCCCCCTTGAACGACTATGTTTTGTCCAAGATCCTCTGCCTTTGTTGCGCGAATAACCTTGTATATTGCATTTTTAACAACGCTAATCGAAAGACCAGCCGAGATGTTTTCAACCGAAGCGCCGTCTTTTTGGGCTTGTTTAACCGAGGAGTTCATGAACACGGTGCACCGTGAACCAAGGTCGACGGGAGCGTTCGCGAACAGTCCGAGCTTTGCGAACGACGACGGCTTGTAACCCAAGACGCTCGCGAAACTTTGGAGAAACGAGCCGCAACCGGAAGAACATGCTTCGTTTAAAAAGATATCGTCGATTGCTCCGTTTGAAATCTTAAAACATTTCATGTCCTGACCACCGATGTCTATAATAAAATCGACGTCTTTATTAAATTTTTTGGCGGCGGTATAGTGGGCAATAGTTTCGACCAATCCGAAATCTAACGAAAACGCGTTTTTAATCATGTCCTCGCCATATCCCGTGACCGATGCTGAACGTATCGTAACGTTTGGATAGTCGTTATAGAATTTTTCTAAAAAGTGTTTTATAACCGGAATAGGATTGCCCCCATTGGGTTTATATTCCGAAAACAAGATATGTTCGTTTTTGTCGATGACTACAACTTTTATCGTGGTCGAACCGGCGTCTATGCCTATGAAAACGTCGTCGCTGTATGTTAAGTCGTCGTTTTGCTCAACCGTTTGTTTGTCGTGTCGAGCTTTAAAAGCGGTGTATTGAGCCTTGTCTTTAAAAAGCGGTTCGGTTTTGTTGAAACGAAATTCAGATTTATATTCCGATAAACTTTCGATAAAATTGTCTATATGTA
>CAYJJR010000072.1:0-11635 GCA_964370565.1 uncultured Oscillospiraceae bacterium
TTGCAAACAATAATTTTGATATGCCTCTATTTCAAAAATATTGTTTGGTTTTTAAAAGGCGTTTTTTGTTGCGAGAGCGGGACGGGCAACCCGTCCCCTACGTACATCTTTTGGGGCGTGGTTGAAATGACCGAGACGGGCGGATAAGGTATCCGCCCCTACGTCCACACGTTTAAAGCCAACTGCAAAATCCCCAAATTTTGTCATTTAAATCGCGGCGCAAGCCGCACCACCACTATTAACTATCAACTATTAACTATTAACTAACATTTAAATCTCCGCCGGAACGGCGGCAATTCGTTGTTCCGACGAACATTCACTCCTAACTTCTAATTCCTAATTAACATTAAATCGGTTCTACAAGCGTGAGGTTACTCGGAAGTTCCTCAATCGCTTGTATATCCTCCGTTTTGTTACAGATAATATTGTCGAAATTTTCAAGGTTTGAAAAAGCATAAAATCCTTTTCGGTTAAACTTGCTGTCGTCAAGCACAAGGTGCTTTTTTGTTGCGTTGCTAATCGCCGCCATTTTAAGGCTCATGCAATCGGTTTCAAGCGAAAACGCTTTATTTTGTTCAAGAGAAAGCCCAAAACATCCTATAAACGCGTGGTCGAAATTAAACCGCTCTAACATCTCAAGCGCAATAGGACCGAGAAGCATTCCGTAATGTGGCTCGAACTGTCCTCCAACCAAAAAAAGATCGGCTATTGGATTTCTCGCTTTTTCAAGTATAAGTGTGCTATACGTCACTATGTGCACACGCTTTCGCATAAGGATTTCCGCAATCGGAAGAATGCTCGTCCCGTCGTCCAAAAAAACCGTTTCGCCTTCGTTTACAAACGACGCCGCATGAACCCCTACCGCCTGTTTCGGTTTAACGTTAACATTTGTTTTAAGCCTTAACGAAAGTTGAGCGTTTTCAATTAGTTCCGCGTCCCCGCCTGCTAGAATAGCGCCGCCTTGAACACGTTTAAGGCGGCCTTGTTTTTCTAGGCGTTCAAAGTCCCGTCTTACGGTTGTTTCCGAAATCTTAAGCTCTTTTGCGACCTCGCGTATGTTAACGACCCCACGTTCGTTTATACATTTCATTATATACATAATTCTCTCGGAAACTATCATAGATTGTTTTTCCATATCTGCCCCCAAAAATAAATCGCAAAAGTTTTAAAAAACGACTGTGCCACAACTAAACAACTATAAATTCATACGCTTATATCTCTAACTCTAAAACTTTGTAGAGCTGTTCAAGTTTTTCTATCTCGTAAGTAACCGGAACATTCTCGCTGTTCTCGATTTTTTTCGGGTTATAAAAACAACTGTCCAATCCCGAATTATGCGCCCCTTTCATGTCGGACGAAAGACTGTCGCCTATCACTATAGAACTTTTTTTATTTTGTTGTCCAATCTCGTCAAACACAACGTCAAAAAATCTCTTGTCCGGTTTACTAAAGCCTATTTCTTCCGATATAAAAATATTTGAAAAATATTTGTTCAACCCCGAATTAGCAAGCCTTGGGGTTTGAATATGTTTTATTCCGTTCGTAACTATAACAATCTTTGCATGACTAAAAAGATTTTGAAGCAACTGCTCTGCCCCGTCAATCACAAAGCTATATTTAGCCAAACATTCGTGATATATTTCTCCGGCATCTTGAGTTGGTTGTTCGATATTACAATGTTCAAAAAATTTATTGAACCTTATTTTTTCGATTATGTTTTTGTCAATCGTTCCCTCTTCAAGCCTTTTCCAAAGGGCAGAATTAATTTTCTTATAACCGGAAAAAACGGCTTCATCCGCCTCAATTGAAAGGCGCCCCATAGTCTCAAAAAATGCGACCCGCTCCGATTTGTCAAAATCCATAAGAGTGTTATCAAGGTCGAACAAAAGATGTGTGTATTTCATAACTCTCCTTTAAGAAAAAATCTCTTTATACTCATAATCTAAAAACATCAACGCTTTAAACGCAAGGTTTGTCACGTCTTTTATGGAATTTTTATCGGTGTTTTCATATGTATCTTCCGAAGTATGTATGATTTTCGGAGCCACAAGACCATGCACATTAAACGACTCTTCAAAATCTTTTTCTCGCCACGAAATTGTCGAAACGTTCACCCCACGGTTAAAAAATATTCTTGCATCATCTTTAAACAAAAGCGCCGAACGAAACATCTCGTTTGCAAAATTTCCATATTTTTCATATGTATCGGCAAGCGTTTTAGAAACAATGTTTGGAATCTCATTGTGCTTTGAGGCGACACTTGTTGTTCCACCCTCAACCGAACCCATTGAAGAAAAGGTTATCACGCTGTTCTTGTTTCGCACATCATGCCCCGCCATGTCGATGTTTATCGTCGCAACATGGCGTTTTTTTTCGTCGTTTGACAAATGGTCAAAATAGTTTTTTGCTCCGTGATATCCAAATTCTTCGGTTGATAAAAGTAAAAATCTTATTTCACAGTTTGGCTTTATATCGTTCTGTTTGAAATACTCGGCAATCGCAACGACCGCCGAAACCCCCGACGCATTGTCCACCGACCCTTCGCCGATATTATGGCTGTCGTAATGCGCCGCCATCGTTATAATTGGCGCGCTGTCGTTTTTTCCGTTTACGATAGCAACTATATTTTGTTGGTAAACGGGGTCAACCGTTCCGGTCGCCGGAAATTCGCCTATCGTTTCAACAAGTCCTCTCGGCGCGCTTTCGGGCGGGGAAAAATCATAGTAGTATTCTTGCACGACAATGTTTTGCTCATCATACCCCATATCTTCAAAACGCGACTCGAGATAGTTCGCCGCCAAAACGTTTCCTTTTTTCCTAAAATCCCTGTTACCAAAATCGCTTGTAAGCGCTTTCAAAGTATTATCAACCGCTTGGAGCGATATCTCCGGCATCGAAACAACAACGCTTTCATACTTTTCCTTTTCGGAAAAATGCTCATATTTTCTCGGTGATATTGGGGCAAACGTTTCGACAGACTCGTTTTGATATTTTATAAAACTTATCGTCGTCACAATCAAAACTATCACCAACACAAAACTCGAAATGATTAACTTAAGCCTCTCATAAGACAAGCTTTTTATGTATATCAAAATGTTGTTAACGCTTATTTGTTTTTTTGTTTTTTCACCCGAATGTTCAAACGACGGTCGAGAATTATTAGCAAAGCTAATCTCGGTGGGTTGTTGCACAGCTTGTGCTTGCTTTGGAGCTTGTGCTTGCTTTGGAGCTTGTGTTTGTTTTGGCTCTTGTGTTGGTTCTTGAACGTCTTGTGTTGATTGCGCTTTGTTTTGAGCTTTTGCCTTTTGTTTTTCTTGTACAGACTTTTTGTTGTTCTCTGCTTTCGGGGATTGCTCTACTTTCGGAGGGTGCTCTGCTTTCGGAGATTCCTTCGCATTTCGGGAATTATCCGTTTTTGGAGAATGCTCCGCTTTTGGGGACTTCTCCGTTTTTTTATCCTCGCGTTTTCGCTGTTGCTCTCCTTTTTGCGGCTTCTCAAAATTTTTAGCAAGCCTTTCAACATATCCCTCTATCTCGCTTTTATAGCTTAATTCGGGATTAGCTTGTTGTTTAACTATTTGGTTGGTAAGGTCTTTTAAATCATTTAAAAATTCGCTGTCTTGATTGTTTTCGCTTGATTTTTTTTCGTCTTGGTCTTGGTCCTTGACGCTTAGATTTTCCTGCATAATACCTCCCAAATCTTATTTTCCTAAAACTAAAAGGCTTTACATTATCTCACGACTTTTTATTACAAATACTATACAAGTTCCGTTTGTTCAAAAAGATCTGTTTCTTTTAATATTCCGCCGGCGGCAGGAAGGTTTTTTGCACGAAATCTGTGTATATTCTCAATTTCAAGCGTTTTTGCGGGCAAAATTTCTTGTATTACCGCGCCTTTTTTTAACGTTATCGCCGCAACGCCAACCGTATCTTTTGTCAGTTTTTGCGGTATTTGAACCGAATTGACAAGAAGCATTCTTCCCGCAGACGTTTTAACCGCAAACTCGGTGTCTTGTTTCAACAAATAAACAGCAACAAGTTCCCCTGTTTTGCTATACGCGTTTTGAAGTTTTTTGCGATTAAGCTTTGTTTCATATGCCGAAAGAGGAACCTTTGCAACCTTGCCGTTGTCTATAAAAAACAAAATATTTCCGTCATAATCGTCAAACTGTATCATTGCAATTGGGACTTCCCCCTCCTGCATAGAAAGCGTTCCGGCGACATAATCCCCAATTACGCTGGCTTTGCTGTCGTCAAAATCGGCAGGTCTCGCTTTATAGGCGTTTTTAAAGTTTGTAAAAAATATTAGGTTTGTGTCGTTCTTTGTCGCTATCTCCCAAACTATCTCGTCGCCGTCTTTAAGCTTTTGTTCGTTGCTCATTCTTAAAGATTGCGGAGTTATCTTTTTAAAATAACCCTCTTTTGTGTAGAAAAGATGCACAGGATAGTCGGGGATCTCTTGTTTTTCTTGTTCTACATAATGTTCCGCGTTGAAAAGAAGCCTTGTCTTTCTCGGTTGAGCGTGTTTTTTCGCGACCTCTGCAAGTTCTCTCATTATAATTTTATCAATTAACTTTTCGCTCGCTAGAATTTCGGAAAGTTCCGCTATCTCGTCCTCGAGTTTTTTGATCTCTTCAAGGCGTTTTAAAATATATTCTTTGTTTAAATTTCTAAGTTTTATCTCGGCGATGTAGTTTGCTTGAACATCGTCAATTCCAAAACCTATCATAAGGTTGGGAACAACCTCGGCTTCTTCATCCGTTTCACGGACTATCTTTATCGCCTTGTCTATGTCGAGAAGAATTTTTGAAAGCCCGTTCAATATGTGAAGCCTGTCTTTTTTAATCCCAAGGTCAAACGCAGTTCTTCTTTTTATACAGTTTCTTCTAAAGTCAATCCAATGGTTTAAGATATCTTTAACTCCAAGTTGCATTGGCGCCCCGTCTATTAAAACAGTGAAGTTACACGAAAAGCTGTCTTCAAACGGAGTAAGTTTGAAAAGCTTTTGCATAAGCTTTTCGGGGTCAACCCCACGTTTAAGGTCAAGCGTTATGCGAAGCCCTTTTATATCGCTTTCGTCACGCATGTCAGAAAGCTCTTTTATCTTGCCGTTTTTAACCTGTTCCGCTATCTTGTCCATAATGGCTTCGATAGTCGTCGAAGGGGGTATCTCGGTCACCTCGATACAGTTGCTAGCCTTTTCGTATTTATAGCGCGAGCGAACTTTAACCGAACCTTTGCCGTTTTCGTATATCGAATTTATGACATCTTGGTCGTAAACAAGATATCCGCCGCCCGGAAAATCGGGGGCTTTTAACGTCGACATTATGTCATGTTCAGGGTCTTTTATCAAACCAACCGTAGTTTCGCAAACCTCGGCAAGGTTAAACGGCGATATCGAACTTGCCATGCCAACCGCTATTCCTATATTTGAATTCACCAAAACAGACGGATAGGTAACCGGTAAAAGAGTTGGCTCTTTAATCGTTCCGTCGTAATTGTCTACAAAGTCAACCGTGTTTTTTTGTATATCCGCGAAAATCTGGTTTGCTATCGTCGCAAGTTTAACCTCGGTGTACCTTGATGCGGCATATGCCATGTCGCGGCTGTAGCTTTTACCAAAGTTTCCTTTGCTGTCGACATACGGATGTAACAGCGATTCGTTGCCGCGCGACAGACGAACCATCGTGTCATAGATAGGGCCGTCGCCGTGTGGGTTAAGTTTCATCGTTTGCCCAACGACGTTTGCCGATTTTGTTCTAGCCCCCGTAAGAAGACCCATAAGATACATTGTATATAGTAGCTTTCGGTGGGACGGTTTAAATCCGTCAATTTCGGGAAGCGCGCGCGAAACTATAACGCTCATAGCATACGGCATATAGTTTTGCTTAAGCGTTGAGGTTATCGAAGTCTCAACCATTATTCCGGCGTTTGCTATCTCGACATTTTCGACAAGCATGTCACTTTGCATTTTTGAACTTTTTTTCTTCGCCACGTTTTTGAGTTCTCCTTTTTCTAGCTTATGTCTATATCATCAAGATAGAGTGAGCCGTTTTTCGCTATATATTCTTTTCTTCCGGCAAGGTTATCGCCAAGCAAAAGCTCAAACACTCTGAGCGTTTCTTTAGCGTTGTCCGGCGTCACCTTAACAAGCCGTCTTGTCGCGGGGTTCATCGTCGTCATCCACATCATTTCCGCCTCGTTTTCGCCAAGACCTTTAGAACGTTGCAACGTGAATTTTTCGTCTTTAAGTTTTGCCGTTATCTCGTTTTTCTCTGCGTCGGAATATGCGAAATATGTTTTTTGTTTTGTGGTTATCTCGTAAAGTGGAGTTTCCGCGATGTACACAAACCCCTCGTTTATGAGCGTCGGCGTCAAACGGAAAAGCATAGTTAAAATAAGCGTTCTTATCTGAAACCCGTCGACATCGGCATCGGTACAGATAATGACTTTGCTCCAGCCTAGGTTGTTAAGGTCGAAAGTCGACATGTCTTTGTTCGCTTTGGTATCGACTTCAACCCCGCAACCGAGAACCTTTAAAAGGTCGGTTATTATCTCGCTTTTAAATATCTTGGTGTAATCGGCTTTAAGACAGTTTAGTATCTTTCCTCTAACCGGTATAATAGCTTGGAACTCAGCGTCGCGTCCTTGTTTACAAGCACCTAAAGCCGAGTCACCCTCAACAATATATATCTCGCGTTTTGAAACTTCCTTTGTCCTACAATCGACAAACTTTTGTACCCTTGCGGTCATGTCTGAATTTGTCGAAAGTGTCTTTTTAAGATTAAGCCTTGTTTTTTCGGCGTTCTCTCGACTTCGTTTGTTTATCAAAACTTGTTCTGCAATCTTTTCGGCATCCATTCGGTTTTCCAAAAAGAAAACTTCAAGGTTATGTTTTAAAAATTCCGTCATAGCCTGCGCTATAAATTTGTTGGTAATCGCTTTTTTTGTCTGGTTTTCATAACTTGTGACGGTTGAAAACGACGACGACACAAGCACCAAACAATCTTCTATATCAACAAAACTTATCTTGCTTTCGTCTTTTTTATAAAGCTTTTTTTCTTTGATAAGGCTGTCTATTTGAGACACAAACGAGTTTTTAACGGCGCGTTCGGGTGAACCGCCGTATTCGAGAAAGCTTGAATTGTGATAGTATTCGAGTTTTTGAACCTTGTTTGAAAAACAAACCGCAAACCTTAGTTTGACTTTATAGTCCGGCTTGTCCTCGCGGTCGCGCCCAGTTCGCTCGCCCTCCCACATCTGAACCTCGCCAAAGCCGTTCTCGCCAACCGTTTCTTTCGCATAATCAAGTATTCCGTTTTGATAACAAAACTCTTCCGTTTCAAACTTTCCGTCTATCGTTTCAAAACGATATTCAAACGTTACCATGTCGTTTACTATAGCTTGACGTTTAAGGATGTCGCGGAAAAAATCGTTTGAAACCGAAATATCGGTAAACACCTTTAAATCGGGTCGCCATTTAATTTTGCTTCCAGTCTTTTTTTTGTTAACTGCAACCTTTTGCATCTCGGAAACGGGGTTACCTTCTTTAAACTCGATGTTATATTTAAACCCGTCACGAACAACCTCGACGTTCATATATTCCGAGGAATATTGTGTAGCGCAAAGACCCAAGCCGTTAATGCCTAACGAATATTCATACGTTTCCGCCGAGATATTTTGATATTTTCCGCCGGCATACAGTTCACAAAACAAAAGCTCCCAGTTGTAACAGTTTTCCCCTTGGTTAAAGTCAACCGGAATACCCCTCCCAAAATCCTCTATCTCGATAGAATTGTCTTTATATTGTGTAACTATAATTCTGTTGCCAAAACCCTCGCGTGCCTCGTCTATCGAGTTCGAGAGAATTTCAAATATCGAATGTTCACAACCCTCTATGCCGTCCGAGCCAAAAATGACGGCGGGACGCTTTCGGACACGGTCGGCCCCTTTAAGCGAGGTTATGCTTTCATTTGTATAATTTTTTGCCGATTTTGCCATACAGCTCTCCTCTATATCGCATATCTATCTCAAGTAAGATCATGCATATTGATGTTTTTTGGTTAAAACATTGCTAATTATACCATATATGCTATTAAAAAGGAACAAATATTTTTTTAACAATTTTTTGATTTCTTAATAACATCGTATATTGGAAAAAAAACAAAAATATGGTATATTTAATAAAAATAACGAACGAGTGTTGAATATGAAAACAACTATAAAAAGCTTTAATCTACTTTCATCTAAACATGATAAAAGTAACGCCGCCTCTCAATGCGATAAAACTATATCTACTTCAAGTTCAAAGCTTCTGATTTTTTTAAAAAAATCAGACTCAAAAATATCTTTTACGCTTTTATTTAAAATATTGTTTATCATCTCATCTTTTGCTCTTTGTGTTTCATCAACACTTGGACATTCTTTTCTTATAAATACAATCTCACTTTCTATCTCGTTTTTAGCTGTATGCCTTATAACTTTCAAGTATAATCTGTTAGAAACTATATTTGAAGACACCAAGCAAAATTACCTCTTGGCGTCATTGCTCCTAACTCCCACTACAGCGTTTGCTTTTGCAAGAAATTTCATTGTCGAACGACCGGAAATATATATGAATCTGGTGGATGTTGAGTTTGCAAAAATTTGTGGTCGATTGGCAATGTTGGCTGTTTTTGTTTTTATGTATGCGTTTATAAGCCGTTTTTCTGAATTTGTTTTAAAATGGCTTATAAAACTTGACCGAGTTGAATTTTTTTATTTTATTATTGCCGGAATCGCCATGTCGACCCTTCTCATTGTTATCTACTCGGCAACAACAGTCTTTAACAGACCAAACTATTCTGGCGGCGATATTTACTATGATGTATTGTATACAACAGATTCCGGTCGAATAACCTACTCAAATGTTTATCAAAATATACCCGCTCCTGAAAACGACCTCAGACAACCTTTGTTTGGTGTTTTTGCTATGCCTTTTGGAGTATTAGCGGAATTTATTACAAAAATATTTTTTCTTGAAGCTTCAACATATCAATATATTATTGGTGTAATTCAAATATTTTTGCTTTTATTCAGCATAATCTCTGTGTCAAGAATGATGTCGCTTTCCCCTATTTCCAAATTGCTGTTCCTTTGTCTTGTTTCTGTTTCATTTCCTTTTATCTTCTTTTCACTTTGTGCCGAGCAATATATATTTGCTCTTTTTTGGCTTATTGTTTTGATTTATGTTTATGTTAATGACCAACAAAACAAAGATTTTGCTTTTATAGCCGCTTGCGGAAGTTTGTTAACCTCGGGAATTTTGTTTCCGTTAATCTCTTCCACACGTAATTTTAAACTAAACATAAAGGTTTGGTTTAAAACCTTTATAGCTTTCTTTGCAGTTACTGCTCTGTTTGGACGACTGACAATTTTTATTGACCTATTGTCTAGCTTTTCACATCTTCTGAAATTTACCGGAACAGTTTCCGTTTCACTTTATGAAAAATTTCTTCAATATCTAAACTTTGTTAGTAATGTTGTTTTGTTCCCTCAAAGCACAGTAATAACTGAAAATGTTTTCGCATTATATCGCTTGCGGGAAGTTACATCATTAAACTACTTAGGCATTGTCATTTTTATTTTATCTGTCGTAGGATATCTGTTAAACCGAAAGGATAAATTTGTAAAAATATCATTTTTTTGGATAGTTTTTTCATTTATTTTATTATTTGTTTTGGGTTGGGGAACCCCCGAGAACGGTTTAACTCTTTATACCTTGTATTTTTCTTGGGCTTTTATATCGCTAGTTTTTCGTTTTACCGAAACAATTTTTTCCAAATTTAAAAAAACTAAAATAATTGTATACTTAATTTTAATTGCATCTATATTTAGTTATAATTATATATCATTTTCCCAGCTTATTGATTTCGCACTAAGTTATTATGCCGTGGTTTAGCCAAATACGACAGGCAAAACTATAAAAAGGAATGATCAAAACTATGAAAAAATACCTTAAACTCATTCGTGCAAAGCACTATATAAAAAATCTATTGATATTTTTCCCGTTGATTTTCAGTCAAAACCTTTTTGACCTTAATCTAATCGGAAACGTTATTTTTGGTTTTTTCTCGTTTTGTTTTCTTTCGTCCGCTATTTACATAATAAACGACATACGCGACAAGGAAAATGACAGGGCTCACCCGACAAAGAAAAGTCGTCCAATCGCAAGCGGCGCTGTGCCGGTTAAAAATGCGTTCACGTTGTTTTTCTTTCTAATATCAGCTTCGTTTGCACTCAACATGTTGATTTCAAACGGCGGTTTTTACTCGTGGGTATATCTTTTATCCTATTTCTTTCTCAACGTATTATACAGCTTCGGTTTAAAAAACATCCCTATTGTTGACATAGCCATATTAGCTTTTGGCTTTTTGCTTCGTGTTCTATACGGTTCGGCGATAACCTCAATCGAAATTTCCGAATGGCTATATCTTACTATAATCGCGATGTCGTTTTATCTCGGGCTTGGAAAACGCCGCGGCGAGCTTAAAATTATGCACAAAACCGAAGGAGCACGAAAGGTTCTTAAATACTATAACAAAGATTTTCTCGATAAAAACATGTATCTTTGTTTAGCGCTCACAATAACATTCTATTCCCTTTGGACGGTCGACGCCTCTACAATCGCAAGGGTAGGCGGCGAAAATCTCATTTGGACAGTTCCGCTTGTTATCCTTATTTGCATGAAATACGGCCTGACTATCGAGGGTAATTCAGACGGCGACCCTGTCGAGGTTGTGTTGGGTGACAGGTATTTAATTGTACTAATCTTAATTTTTATAGCGGTGACACTTGGAATAATATATTTTTAATGGTAAAGGAATTTTTAAAAAATGAACGTATATGATTTTGACAAAACTATCTATGACGGCGACAGCACGGCTCACTTTGTGTTGTTTTGTATAAAAAAACAGCCCTCTCTTTTGCGCTATCTTCCGATACAAGGGGTAGCCTATCTTTCGTTCTTGATAAAGTTGGTCGAAAAAACAGCTTTTAAACAGACTATGTACATGTTTTTTAGTGGCATAAAAGACATCGACAGCTATGTCGACATCTTTTGGGCATTGCACGAGCAAAACCTTAAAAAATGGTATCTCGACCAAAAAAAGCCGGACGACGTTATAATCTCCGCTTCTCCCGAATTTCTCTTAAAACCTATCTGTCAAAAACTTGGGGTCGAACTTATGGCTTCACGGGTTGACAAAAAAAACGGAGTTTATGATGGGCTTAACTGTTACGGAGAGGAAAAAGTTCGCCGTTTCTATGAGAAATATGACGGCGTTACGATTGACGAATTCTATTCGGACAGCTATTCGGACGACCCTTTGGCGAAGATTTCAAAAAAGAGTTTTCTCGTGGACAAGGATAAACTTTTGGAGTGGAAAGCTTAAAGCTGTTGCGGGTGTAGATATAGTGGTAATCCGATAATAGTGTTGCGGGAGGATGGTATCTTCCCCTACGACCGCCGTTTGGGGCGTGGTTCGTGGGTATGAGGACGGCAAGAGCTTTGCTCTGAGCAGAGCCCTTGCCCTACATCCACCCGTTTAAAGCCAACGGCAAAACCCCAAAATTTTGTCATTTTAATTGCGCCGTA
>CAYJJR010000073.1:0-11323 GCA_964370565.1 uncultured Oscillospiraceae bacterium
ACTCCTGTCGTTTTGTTGACAAGAGTGTTGGTGGAAATATTTAAAATTATTCAAATCTCAAGAAATTCTGTCGATATCTTTTTTTAACCTTTTAATTATTCGCTTTTCAAGACGTGATATATACGACTGTGAGATGCCTATACTGTCCGCAACCTCTTTTTGGGTCATCTCTCGTTTTCCGTTTAACCCAAACCTCATCTCTATAATCAATCGTTCGCGCTCCGAAAGTTTTGCCACAACGCTGTGGATCATGTTGTGTTCCGCTTCTTTTTCTACTCCGCGTGAAACTATGTCGCTGTCTGTCCCCAGAACATCGGAAAACAAAAGTTCGTTTCCGTCCCAATCGGTGTTTAACGGCTCGTCTATCGAAGTTTCGATTTTTTTGTTTGAAACTTTTCGCATAAACATAAGTATTTCGTTTTCGATACAACGAGACGCGTAGGTTGCGAGCTTAATATTTTTATTGGGACAAAAAGTATTAACCGCTTTTATAAGTCCAATAGTTCCAATTGAAACAAGATCTTCGACGCTGTGTCCGCTGTTTTCAAACTTTTTCGCTATATAAACAACAAGACGAAGATTATGGGTTATAAGGGTTTGACGTGCTTTTTCCGGGTCGGTTTCAAGCATCTCAAACGTCGCTTTTTCCTCTTCGGCATTAAGCGGTGCCGGCAACGTCTCGGGGCCGTTAATGTAGTGGTATCCCCTTTTTGGGGCTACCACTATAATTATTTTCAAAATGAAAACCCGGAGTTGGTTTACAAGGTTAGTCATATGTTCTGTTCCTTTCGGGGAAGGTAGTTTAAAAAAGTTGTTTTAAAAAACAAACATAACGCTTAATTTCACAAATAAATTTTCCAAAATAATTATTTCAATTAAAAAAATCTGTTCCAATAATCGCCGAGTTGTTATATTCCGTTTCGGGAATGTCGGAAAACGTAACCACAGGGCTATAAATCTTATTGCCATTTTTCCCAAGTATTAAGCAATAGTCCGCAACCACTCCAAGCAACAAACCGCTTTTGCCCAACGCGCTGTATGGAATTATGCGAATTTTAATGCCGCTTTCGTTTTTTTGTTCAATCTCTCCTATCATTGAATTAACGACATCTTCCGCAAGATGTTTCGGCATAAACTTTTGTGCAAGCTCTTTTTTTGCTATCATAACCGGCTTTCCGAGACTGGGGTCTTGAAGTTTGTTTCCGGTATCGACAAACGCTTTAAACGTCTGTTTGTTTTTTAATATTGAAAGTTCAACTTCGACAAGCTCCGGCTTTTCATGTGGCTTTTTAAACAATAATTCAAGCACCGAAAGAACAAGATAAAACCCTAGAACCGAGATTATTAAAAATATTGGCGAGATATCAAAATAAAACGTCAGATTGTTTGTCGCCAGATTTTCCGGAGAAAACGATATATTTATTATAAGTATCAAACCTGCGAATAAAAAAGAAACGATAAAATAATAAACGGTATTTTTCAAAAAAACTCGCAGTCCTTTAAAGCCAAACGTTATTAAAGATATCAAAAATGCCACGGCAACTTTAATCAAAACAGACAAAACCCCAAGGGTTGGCAACAATATCAAAAGTGACGTCGAAGCGGCAAAGCAGCTTCCAAGCAAAACTCTAACCTTAGAAGTATTTGATCCGGTAAAAAATACGGTGGCTTTAATCAAAAAATAATCAATTATAAGGTTAACAACCAAAAGCACATCAATATAGATAATATTCAAAATAAAAAACGCTCCCTTATATACTAGATAATAAAGGATGCGTTTTAATTTTTTTGTCATTTTAAAGAAAAATCGTTTTTATTATTTAAGTTCAGCTATCGTTACGCCATCTTCGCCTTCTCCAAAACGTCCCAAGCGAAATTCTTTTACATGCTTGTTTTGTTTAAGCTTCGAGTGCACCGCTTTTCTAAGCGCGCCTGTCCCTTTTCCGTGGACAATCCTAACGCTTATAAGATGGGATAAAACGGCGGCATCTATAAAAGTTTCAACCTCCATTATAGCTTCCTCAACAGTTAACCCCAAAAGATTAATTTCACTTTTTCCGCTCTTTTTATCCGAAACACTAAACACGCTCTTTCCGCCTTTGTTTCGATTTTTCTGTTGGTTAATATGTGATTTTGGCGGTTTTCGCAGTTCCGAAACGTTAATCCTTGTTTTTATAATACCGGCGCTTAGTTCAACAACTCCCTTTTTATCCGGGTCGTTCAACACGGTTGCAACCCCCGAAAGAGACGGAACATAAACGATCATTCCTTTTTTAACGTTTTCAAGAGGTTCAAGATTAAGCGTTATGTGTGTATCGCTTTGCGGAGCCATGTCGAGAATTTTAACGCTCTCTTTATTTGCTATCTCTTTTGCCCTTTTTGAAATCTCAACCATAGCGGTTTCTTTTGTTACGCCCAGTGCTTTTATCTCGTCTAGAAGTTTAAACGCCTGGCCGCTTACATCGGACGAAAGTTGTCGCGCCTTGGTTTCGGCAAGTTTTATCTTATTTTGAGCGTCCTTTTCCGCGCGTTGTTTAACTTCTTCGGCTTCGTCTTTTAACCTTTGTGCTTGGTCTGTTTTTTCCTGTGCCTCGTCAAGTTTTGCCGCCGCTTCGCTTTTAAGTTGTTCTATCTCGGACAAAAGTTGTTCCATCTGTTTTTGTTCGGACGAAAGATTTTGACGCGCTGTCTCTAAAAGTTCATCGTCAAGCCCTAGCCGTTTGCCTATCAAAAGCGCATTGGAACTTCCGGGAAGCCCAATTGTAACCCGATATGTCGGGCTTAACGTCTCGATGTTAAATTCACAACTTGCGTTTTGAACCCCGTTAGTTTGCATAGCGTATATCTTTATCTCGCCGTAATGGGTCGTTGCAACCACCTTAGCGCCGTTTTGACGTAACCGTTCAAGTATAGCTTTCGCAAGCGCCGCGCCTTCGGCAGGGTCGGTTCCGGCGCCTAGTTCATCAAGCAAAACAAGTGAGTTTCGGTTTGCCGTTTTAAGTATCTCGGACAAATTTTTGACATGCGCTGAAAACGTCGAGAGGTTTTGTTCGATACTTTGTTCGTCACCAATGTCGACCAGTATATCGTCGAAAACAGAAAGTTCGCTCTCCCCTGTCGCCGGAACAGGGATTCCGGACATCGCCATAAGCGAAAAAAGCCCTATTGTTTTTAACGTTACCGTTTTGCCCCCTGTGTTGGGTCCTGTTATGACTAACGTAGAATATTTTTCACCAAGTGAAACGTCGGTCGCAACTACCGACTTTTTGTCTATAAGGGGATGTCTTGCCCTAAATAGGTTAATGTATCCCCTGTCGTTAAGTTTTGGCATAGCGGCGTCTATGTTGTTTGCATAGCGCGCTATCGCTATTAGTTTATCTATGTCGACAAACGCATTAAAACTATATTTAAGCTGTTCGGAAACATCCGAAATCCTTGCACTAAAAGCATATAAAATTCTTTCAATCTCTGTCGCTTCGTCGCCTTTAAGCTTTTGTATTGCGTTGTTAGCTTCTAAAACCTCGGACGGCTCGACAAAATATGTAGAACCGCTTGACGAAACATCGTGTACCATGCCGGTTATGTTATTTCGATGTTCGCTTTTGACAGGAACAACAAAGCGTCCTCCTCGCATCGTTACAACGCTGTCTTGAAGATACTTTTGATTTGTATCGGAACGTATTATCTTTTCTAGCTTATCCCTAATTGAAGCTTGCATAGCTATTATACGTTTTCTTATAGTTGCGAGTTGTCCGCTCGCGTTGTCGCTCATCTCGGTTTCGCTTAAAATAGAACGTTCTATGTCGTTTTCAAGCGAACTATCGGAAAACAACGGGAAAAAGATAGGGTCGGTCACGTCGTAATGGCTTTCCAAGGGATGGTACCACGCTATCAAAAGCCTTGCGTTTCTTAAAAGCGCCTTAATCTTTAATATCTCACCCATCGACAAAAGGCCGCCCTTGTCAGCTCTTAACACAATCTCTTTTATACCGAAAACATCGGACAAGTTTGGAACGGCATGTTTTATTATCATCGATTGAAACGCGTCTGCCTTTAATAGTTCTAACGAAACTGTTTGGATTTCGTTTGTCGGAGCAACATTTAAAATGTTGTTTTTTGCATCAATAGACACAGCGAAACTTTCGATTTCGTTTAAAATTTTATCAAATTCGAGACGGTTTTTATAACGTAGTAGTTGGTTCATATTATTCCTTTTAAGTATCAAGCATCATTTTTAAAAAATCGAGCGTGTTTAATTTTATTCCTATGTGTGTCAACAGATAGTTTGAGGTTATAGCAGAAAGATTTTTAATCGCATTTTCAGATAAGTCAAACGAATAGATTTTTCCTACATCACACGACGCAATATACTTCATCGCCGAAAGCGAAGATCCCTTGCAATTTAGTTTTTCAGAAAATTCATTTGCGCAACTTTCGCAATGGTAGCAAGCTTTTACAAAATCAAAGTGGCTATCGGTTGAGTTAAACGAACCGCAACCGTCACAACAGCCAATATCAGGCATAAACCCCGCCATCGAGATTAATCTAAATTCAAACGCGGCTTTTATCAAAAGAAGCGGCTTTGCCCCCGAGTTTAGCATATAAAGGGCGTTGAGCGCAAACGGGAGATATTCTTTTGCTATCTCTCCTTGTTGGACAATATTTTTTAAAAGTTCGCAAAAATACGCGGCAACCGCAAAGCTTTTGCTGTCGGAATATAGTCTTACAAACCGATTTATACAAACAGCGTCGTCGATTTGATACATATTTTTTCCCGAGTATAGTTCAAAATTTGAAAAGGCAAGCAAAGCGGTTGTCGACGTTAGTTTATTTTTAGGGCGCAAGGAACCGGCGGCATAAGCCGTTATTATTCCGGTCTCAGAAAGAATTGTTACCACTCTGTCCGCTTCCTTCGTCTTGCTCTCGTAGATAACCAAACCGTTGATCGAACTTTTCATATTCTTCCTCTAAATGCTGCTTTGTTTCAAGTTTTTCCGCATTTTTATAGTTTACATAATCCAATACGCTTCCGGTAGACAAAAATCTTTTCCAATAGTTTCGCGAATCCATATAATTTCCCCTTTAAAGATAATATTTTTGTTAAAGATATTATCTCTCAAAGAAGTAATATTTATTATCAAAAAACAAATCTTGCCAGATTATTTTTTATGGAAATTAGTGTCACAAAAGCATGGGTGAAAACCTTGTCGGCTGTTCGGTTTTTGTGTGTAGTATAAAGTACGTTTTACATGTCATTTAAACTGCGGCGCAAGCCGCTCCATAACTATTAACTATTAACTGTTAACTATTAATTATTAAAGTCTCGCTCGTATAGGCGCAGTTTCATTCCTAATTGAAACCATATTCTTTAAGGAAAAGATCGTTGTTTCTCCACCCCTCGCGAACCTTGACGAAACATTTAAGGTTAATTTTTATGTCGAAAAATTTCTCCAGCTCATATCTTGCGGAACTGCTTATCTTTTTAAGCATGTTTCCACCCTTGCCGATAATCATAGCTTTATGAGAATTTTTCTCACTTATAATAGTTGCGCTTATGTCTAAAATCGGCTTGTCCTCTCGCTCTTTAAACGTTTCGATTACAACGGCGCACCCATGTGGAAGTTCGTCGCTCAAAAATAAGAGAAGTTTTTCGCGTATTATCTCGGCGGCTATTACCTTTTCGGGGATATCGGTCAACGCGTCGCTTTCATAAAGATGTGGGCCTTGAACAGCGTTTTGCTTGAGGACATCCATAAGCTCTTTTGTTCCTGTTTTTTCAATGGCGGAAACCGCAAAAGCCTTGTCTAATGAATATTCTTGTTTTAACATCTCAACAACTTTTTGAACTCTTTCTTGGTTTTCAAGCGTGTCGACCTTGTTTATCACAAGCATAACGGGAATCTTGTTTTTTGACAGTTCTTCCAAAAGTAATCTGTCATTGTGGGACGGCATTCTGGGTTCAACCACAAACAACACAACATCAACGTCGGAAACCGACTCGCGAACCCCTTTAATCATCGTTTCGCCAAGCTTTGTTTTGGGAACATGAAACCCCGGTGTGTCGATGAAAACGAACTGTGTTTCGTCTTCAGTGTACACCCCCATAATTCTGTTGCGTGTCGTTTGGGGTTTTGGCGTGGCTATCGCTATCTTTGCTTGGATAAGGCAGTTTAAAAGCGTAGATTTTCCAACATTCGGTTTTCCGGCTATCGCTATAAAGATTGATTTTTGTTCCATTATATGTTTATCCTTTATTTATTAACTGACGGCTAAAACAACAACCTATATTATACCAAATTATAGGAGGGCATAAAAGCCCCCCTATAAAAATTACAACTAAATTTTCGCACAAAACTCGTCGCCATTTAACTTGGCTAACTTATATATCGTTGTTTAATCTTTTTGTTTTACTATTCGGTATAACTAAATCCGCGTTGAAGCCCAAGTTTTTTCAAAACTTCCTCTTCTTTTTCACGCATATGAACCTCTTGAAGGCCACCATCCTCATGGTGGTATCCGAGAAGGTGGAGCATTGAATGCACCGTTAGATAAGCTATCTCGCGTTGGAAACTGTGGTTATATTCCTCCGCTTGTTCCGCCGCCTTTTCGACCGATAAAACTATATCGCCAAGATGCACAACTCCTTTATCAGAATCGGTTGTTACGTCTTGTATATTTTCAAACTGTGGAAACGACAAAACATCGGTAACGCTGTCTTTGTTTCTGTGCTTTGCGTTAAGCTCTTTTATCTCGTTGTTATCAACAAAAGTCACCCCTATTTCGGTAGAGTGTTTAAAATCTTCATTAAGTAAAACCGCGTTACAACATCTTCTTATAAGCAGACGAGTCCCGGACGGAATTTTAAAATCTTCCTGTTTATTTGTAATTAAAACTTTGTTAGCCATAGTTATGACCTTTCCTTTCTTATTTTTTGGTTTGTGCGTGTTACTTGAAAGCTCAAACTTTTCTCCTTGTATTTGTTTTCTCTGCTCGTTCATAGGCTTTTACTATATCGCCTACAAGCCGAAACCGTACGACGTCTTTGTCGGTAAATGTTATCCGGTCTATGCCTTCGATGTTTTTAAGTATCCTTGTAGCTTCGAGAAGCCCCGAGCGTTGGTTATCCGACAGATCAATTTGGGTTACGTCGCCGTTTACAACCATCTTTGAGCCGGCTCCCAGCCTCGTTAAAAACATCTTCATTTGCTCCGGCGTTGTGTTTTGCGCTTCGTCTAAAATGACAAACGCCGAGTCAAGCGTTCTTCCTCTCATATATGCAAGAGGTGCTACCTCTATAATCCCCTTTTCAAGTTGCTTTTGAAACGCTTCGGGACCCATCGTGTCAAAAAGCGCATCATACAAAGGACGAAGATACGGGTCAACCTTGTTTTGAAGATCTCCCGGCAAAAATCCAAGCTTTTCCCCCGCCTCTACCGCAGGACGGGTTAGGATAATTCTTGAAACTTCATGGTTTTTAAGGGCTTTAACCGCCATCGTTACCGCAAGATATGTTTTGCCCGTCCCGGCGGGACCTATCCCAAATACAATGAAGTTGTTGCTTATTGCCTCTACATACTTTTTTTGTCCCAATGTCTTTGGTTTAATCGGCTTGCCTTTTGCTGTTATAAGAATATGCGACCCGTCAAGTTTTAAAAGTTCGCCCTCTTGTTCCGATTTCGCAAGGTTTATGCAATATCTCAAAGTTTGGTCGTCGAGCGAACCGTTTGTCTCGATAAACTTGTTCATCGCTTCAACCGCTTTAACCGCTTGTTCAACCGCCCCGTTTTCTCCGGCAAACGAAACAACGTCTCCCCTGCCAATTGCCTCGATACAAAACTCTTTTTCAATAACCGAAAGGTTTTCGTCTAGGGTGCCGAAAACCAGCGCCGCAATCTCCTGATTATTAAATTTTATTTCGCTTTGCACCATTAAATTTCCCTTCCGATATACCAAGCTTTTTAGGCTCGTTTTTTTACACCTTATTTTAGCAAAAATATATTAATTTGTATACATGTTAAATAAGAATTTTTTAATTTTCGTCAACCTGCCAAACTGAAACCCCTATAGATTCGCGTAATTTCAATGTAACATGGTAAATATACGAGTTTTTGTCATCTTTTTGCTCAATTTGTTTGTCAATAATTTCACTTTTGGTAGTATTTCCCTCTAGGTATTGTTCTATAAAATCCTCTAAAATTTGTTCAATCTCGACAGAAGTTCTCGGAAACTGTTCGTTTTTAACCTCAGAGTTTTGTTGTTTAACAAAATAAATCGGCAGCTCACTTCCAAAGATAGTCACCTGTTTTTTTTCGGTCGTGGTTTCAAAAAGATTTATATTTGGCGAATGATCTTTAAGCGTTATTTTTTGTCCGTTGAAATCTATAAAATAGGCTGTGCTTTTGTTTCCCGTTTCGCTTGATGTAGTTTTGTTTTTACTTATTCTAACTTCAAACCTATGGTCGGTTGTTCCGATAACCTCCGCTATCGTTCCTTGAACCCAAGAGTTTTCGTTTCTAACGTCTGCTTGTTCGATTAAAAGCTCTCCTTTTTTCACAACATCTTTAGGGGACACCACCGCTTTTCCGCTGTTTGTGTCGATAGAGTAGATAACGGCGTCTCGTTTTGCGACGATGTTTCCAAACGTTCCCGCGTCCACCTTCTGCCTTTCTTTTTGTGTGCGAAGTTCTATCTCGGCTTTTCCATACGAAAGGTTAACCGCGACAAACGAAAATTCATTAGCGTTTATAAGGATGGTTTGTTTTGCGGCGCCCGCGTTAATATCTCTAATAGGCGCAAAGTATGTCACTGAAGCTTGCTTTAGGATGTCAAAAAAAACCGATCTCTCGAACGGGATTTCTCCGTTTATGTTTATTGAAAATATATATCCCCCAAGAACATATAATGTTATAAAAAAAGAAGCGAAGCCAAACGGCAAACATTTAACATTCCTAATCTCTTTTATGCGAAAAAAAACACCACATTTTTTTGCAATCCTTATTCTACATTGATTTTTTCTCGCAACCTGTCGCAAAAAGCGATAACTTTTAATCTCTGCATTAAAGAGAATTCTACTTTTATCTTTTCTTATGTTCCAAATAAGATGTCCTTTTTTTGCCGCGGTTTCTAAAATCTTTTCAAAAAAACCTCCCCTAGACTCGACAGTTATATATCCAAAAGCTTTAGGCAGATTAAAAAAATTAACAATCATTCGGAACAAACTCCAATCCGCTAATCTTCCCTATAATATTAAATTCTTTTTTACTCATCTTTGTAATCAAGATATTATCCCCCTTTATTGAAAGGTTAAAATCTTTCATTCTTATAACAAGCTTGCTGTCGGTATATGCTATTATGCCTGTACAACCCTCGATAGTAACGGCGCTATCCCCAACAATTCGTATTGACGACATAAGTTCAAACAACAAACCTTGCTTTAGTTCACTGTTTAAGTTAATTTTATTTTTTTTCATACACAAACCGTCCTCCATTTCAGAGATTTAAAATTATTGCAAAGTTCAAATGTTCAAGAGACTAATATTTTTTCATATTAATTGCATACGTATAATATATATTCATCAGTAGTAATACGTATTCACGTAAGGAGAAACGATTTGTTTATAGTTACATGTACGACAAAAATAAAAACTTTTATAAAGTTAAGCGCCGCAATTTTTATATTAATTCTATCGCTTTGTTTTCAAGAATTGACAATAAGCGGAGTCTCTAACGGAGTTGAACTCATGTTAGACTCGATAATCCCATCGCTTTTTCCGGCTTTAGTTTTAGCCGATTATATTTCTAAAGTAATTGCTCAAAATAGCGAAAAACCAAAATTTTTAACGTTATTTTGTCTAAGCCTTATAAGCGGATACCCCTGCGGGGCTTTAATAATAAAAAATCTTTTGGATAGTGAACACATAGATTGTCAATCTGCCTCGCGTTTACTTCCCGGTTTTGTTAACCCGGGTCCCGGTTTTTTAATCGGAGTAATCGGTTTCTCTTTGTTTGAAAGCTCGTTATTAGGACTAATTTTATTTTTCGCGTCGGCGTCAGCATCTTTATTTTGTTTTATAATCTATAAAGGTAGCTGTGGCTTAAAAGAAAACGGTAAAAAATACAACGTCAAAAAAACAAATCCTGATATTATCGGCTCGGTTAAATCTTCAATCAATGCTCTTGCAACTATCTCGGGTTTTGTAATATTATTTTCATTCATAATAGAGTTTGTAAAAACATTTTTCCTGTCGTTTGTCAATTCATACATCGGCTGTGCCGTTATCTCTTTAATCGAGGTCACAAATGCTGTTAATATTATCGCAAGCAGCAATCTTGATTTTAAGGTCTACTTTGTAATTTTCGCTATTTCGGTGTGTGGTTTTTCTGTGATCATGCAGATTAAATCTATTTTTTCCGGTTATAATATACCTCTAAAGCATTTCTTTATTTCAAGGGTGGTTCACTTTTTGGTCTTTGCTGTAAGCACAAAGTTTTTGCTTTTTCTTTTTCCAATAACTTTAAATGTCGCCGCTTTAAGCCACGACGCAGTTAAACTTCCGTTTAGTTATTCCCCTATAAGTTCGGTTGTTCTGCTTTTAGTAGCATTGGTTTTACTTTTTGGGAAAAAAAGCTTCAATATCGTTTGACATTTTTCTATTTTTTTTTATACTTAATATATATAGTTTAAAAATTATATATATAGTTTAAAAATTATTTTTACGAATGAGAAGTTAAATATGAAAGACATAAAAAGCATAGGGTATATAGGAAAACTTAAAAAGCCAAAAGAAGTCACGATGTTTAATTTTGACATAACTCCGGCTTGTGAATACTGTTTAAACGGCAAAAAAAAGAAACCAACCTCTCCTTTGTTATGTTCGTACAAAGGCGTGGTTTCCCCATATTCAAGATGCAAAAAGTTTCAGTATGACCCATCAAAAAGAACTCCAAAACGAACAGAAAAATTGAAAATCCATGACCCTTCAGAGTTTTTATTGTAGTTAAATTTTTCAAACCATGACTATTTTAAATTTGTTATGGTTTTTTTAATTGTTTGTTAATAATTTTAAAGATTTTACAGTAAATTGGCAACAATTAAATGATATAATTCATATGTTTGTAAAGAGTATGTAATCTCTGCCTTGCGGCAGAGCTCTTGGAAATAATCCTGCGGATTATTTATATAATGCGAAGCATTATATAAATTTGCCATGTGGCTTTGCCACGGCAATTAAAATCTAAATGCGCCTGCCAAAGGCAGATGCGCAATATAAATAATCCTGCGGATTATTTATATAATATTTGTTCCAAATATTATATAAATTCG
>CAYJJR010000074.1:0-11278 GCA_964370565.1 uncultured Oscillospiraceae bacterium
TTGAAAGAAATCGATTGTGGGTTTGTGCAAAATGCCAAGCGTATTTTTTCAATAGAGGTTTTTCGACAGTCTGTGACCACAGCTTTTGCTGTGGTTTTTTGTTGTGTTAAAAACTAAGCGTTAGTAATTAATCTCGAATATAAAACCCATTGTGGGAAAAGATAACTTTAATGCTGAAATCGGAGGTTATCAACAATGTCATCTAGCGTTAAAATCAATAAAAAAGAATATCAAAAACTTTGTGAGGAAACTACGCCGAAACCGCCGTATATAAAAAACCTTGTGCTTGCTTTTTTGTTTGGCGGAACTATCTGTGCGTTTGGCGAGGTGCTGAATTTTGTCTATTTCGATGTTGCGCAGTTTGAAAAGCAACAAGCGGGGCTTCTTGTCTCGACGACGCTTATAGCGATAGCCGCGCTTTTGACCGGCGTTGGGATATACGACAAATTGTCACACTATGCCGCTGCCGGCACTATGGTTCCGATAACGGGGTTTGCAAACGCCGTTGCGTCGGCGGCGGTCGAGTTTAAGACAGAAGGTTTTGTTTTCGGAACATCGTCCAAGATCTTTTCGATAGCGGGTCCCGTCATAGTTTTCGGAACGTCCGCTTCGTTTATTTTGGGGGTGGTCTATTGGCTGGTAACGATATTATGAAAAGTTTAGTAAAAAGAAACGGTGACACGGTTTTGTTTGAAAACAAACCGTTTGTCGTCGCGTCCGAAAGTTTTGTAGGGAAAAAAGAAAAAAGCGGACCGCTTGGCGAGTATTTCAAACATTATCAAAACGACACGATTTTTTGCAAACAAACATACGAACAAGCAGAAAGTGAACTTGTTAAACGCACGTTTGACCTTGCGACAAAATCGCTTAAACAAAAGCTCGAAGTTATTTTTTGCGGAGATCTTCAAAACCAATGTGCCGCGACGACGTTTGGGCTTAGGGAAAGCGGCATTGCACATGTCGGGTTGTATGGGGCGTGCTCAACGATGGCAGAGTCGTTGGCGCTTGCCGCAAACTTTGTTGCTTGTTCGGTGTATGACTGTGCAGGCGCGTTGGCGTCAAGCCATTTTTGCACGGCGGAACGCCAGTTTAGAACCCCTCTTGAATACGGCGGCAGGCGAGTTCCCCCCGCCCAATGGACCGCGACGGCCTCGGGATGTGTCGTCGTTTCGAGCGAAAGACCAAAGAGCGACGCGGTTACGGTGGACGGATTTCGGTTTGGAAAGATAGTCGATTTTGGGATATGTGACGTAAACAACATGGGCGGCGCAATGGCTCCGGCGGCGGCAGACAGCTACATCGGTTTTTTCAACGAAACAGGCAGTTCCCCCGATGATTATGACCACATTGTGACAGGAGATCTCGGTAAGGTTGGGAGCAAACTTTTTTTGGAACTCATGTCCAAAAGCGGATATGATGTTAAAAATCATCTCGATTGTGGGTTGTTAATCTTTGACGTCAACGAAAAAGGCGTCAACTCGGGCGGCTCGGGCGCGGGGTGTAGCGCGGCGGTGTTGGCTTCGTATTTCATACCAAAACTTCAAAAGAAACAGTTTAAAAAAATTGCTCTCGCCGCAACCGGCGCGCTTATGAACGTAACGACATTTCAACAAAAACAATCTATCCCGTCGATAGCCCACATCGTTGTATTATCCTCAAATTAAAATAGAATTTATTCCCACATTCGTTTGCGCTATTTGTTGATTTAGAAGAACGAATGTGATATAATGAAAAACGATTGATATTATTACAGATTAATAGAGTAAATACGTTAAATAAATTATGTTTGTTTTTTTCCACCGGTTTTTGCGTGTGGTTAATATTCCAAAAAGGAGCATAGACAATGAACGATCCGAACAACAAAGGGTTTGTGTTTAAGGCAGGGGAGTCTCTACCTCCTGTACCCGTTCCGCCCGCCCCGGTTAATCAACCTACAAACCCCGTGTCGCCGATGCCGGCAACAACGACGCAACCGATAGCGCCGGTTTTACCGACACCAACGGCAATGCCTGTTGCACAGCAGGCGCCCGCTGTTCCCGTTATATCGGGACCGGTACAAAGCCCTACTAACGGAGTTGCCACAACCGGTGGGATTGCCCCGACAATTCCGTCACAATACTCAACAACCAGCGTCGCGATACCAACGCCATACGCCGGTTCTTTGCCTCCGCCAACACCGGTCGTTTTGCCGTCTTCTGCCCCGGTATCAAACGCGACGACGGTTTCGGCAATTCCTACTATGTCGACCCCTTCAACAGGCCAAGGTCCTATCGTGTTTAAAGCTTCTTCAACCGCTAATAAAGACGAGACAACCGAAAAATCAAAAGTTGAACAGGAGAGCAAACAAGACGAGTCAGAGGTTAAAATCTCGCGTTCTCGCAAAACGGCTCCACAGCCAAAAGGACAGGTTTCAAAAAGTAAAATGGGAAAAAAATCGAAAAAGAGCATTGCGATTGGCGCTTTGGTCGCCGTTGTGCTTCTTGCTTTTGCCGGTTTATTTGTATATGGTTATAGCTATTTCTACGGTCCGGAACGCAGAGCGGTAGCTTCGGAAGGACAGGTATACCTTGCGGATAACCAGGCGACATTTATGCTATATTTCACCCACCCGTCGCTTAAGGCGGGCGATACAATTCAAATTGGAAATTCGTTTGAAGTCGATATAGACGAGGAGTTCAGAGGATTTCTTTCGCTTCCGCTTGTTAACATAACAAACGCCGGTGGAACGGTCACGTTTAAAAATGGGTCACTACTTATGACGAGCGCGCGTAAAGACGACATAATGATGGATGGCGCTACATTTGACGGAACTAAACTTTATGTCGAAGCTCCCGAGGCATCGTTAAACCTTATGTCGAGTGTAGACCAAGCAGACATTAATGTGGCGCAGCTTAACGGCACGGCACACAACAACGGCTTTACCGCCAACGTTGTCGGAATTAAACAAAACATAACGATTAACATAACAAACCAAACGCAAAACCAACTTGACGGACAACGCGTTGAATTTTTGACCGACATGTTTGCTATTGCGGGCGGAAACGTCATGTCGCTTGACTTTGCCCCCGGCGAAACGGTGAGCGTTGAGCTTTCAACCGTTGCGGTTGCGGGCGGACATGGAACTATCAAAGCTATTGGATATGACACAAGCGGAGCGATAGTTGTGTCGGGCGAATCGGCGGACATAAGCATAGCCGGCGAAGGATACTATGCCGGAGACCTTAACACACACACCGCGTTGAGCGGTTCGGAATATCAAGGCGTGCTTGAAGACAACGTAACGTATGGTTACGACAACGGCCTAAGCTTTATAGCGAGCGTCGAGACCAACGGATATGGAAACGAGATATCCCAATCCGACGTCAACGCTTTAACCGGTTCAAACAACGCATTTTTACAGATACCGACACTTATGGTTGGCGCAAACACCACCACAAGAAAGATTATTGCGCTCAACTACTCTGACGCACTAGACATGCCGGCTAGCAACTATCACATAGCGGCGGAGTCGTGGTATCTTTTGCAAAACGCCGTCGATCAAATAACGTCGCAAGGCGGGGTTGCGGTTATTCCGCATCCGTTTGGATATAACAACGAAAGTCTATACGTTCAACAGATTGAAAACAAAACCACAGGCGAGATTATCGACGTTATAATGAGCGGTATTGAAGAAAGCATGAACCAGATTAAAAACACAAGCGGTGTCACGGCTTTCGATCTTCTTGATAATACAACGAGATCTGATTACAGCGAATTTAACATCGCAAGAAATATCTGGGACAACATCAATTCAAGAGGCGCTACTAAGATGTTTGTAACGGGAAGCAGTAACGAACTAACGAGCGACCTTGTTGGTTGCCGCTTTATAAAAGGTTACATGCCCTCGCTTTCGGAATATGGTGTGACACAACTTGTTCAAAGCGGAAACTTCTTTGCTTCAAACGGCCCGGAACTTCGTTTCTCCCTTGGTGGAGCGATTATGGGCGAAGAGGTGTTTATCCCGGCAGAGGGCGAGCTTTTAACGCTTAAAGTTTCGACATATGACACCGTTCCGCTAACCTCGATTAAAGTCTTGCGTTTCCCGATAACAGGCGCGATAGAGGAGCTTTTCCCCGAAACTGTGGTTGAACTTGACCTTTCGGGACAAGGGTTGTACAGCTATACATTAGAACAAGAACTTCTCGCTTTGCCCGATTGTTACTATCGTGTTGAGGTTACAAGCGAAACAGCACAGATGTATAACGACATAGGAATGGCGTTTAGTAACCCAATTTGGGTTAGCCAATCGTCGGAAGGAAGCATTCTTCCGAACAACGCTTCGGTTAAGTCGCTTGAATACAATGTATCGGGAGCGCTTATGCCGACAGCAATCTTTTTCGGTTCGAGTTTCAACACCGAAATCATGGAAAATGCCGCGGGAGTTAGGTATATAGACGAGAGCGGCAAGTTTACACCAAACGCTATAGAAATTGATGCATATGGAGCAGACGTAAGCGTTAGCTACCATCCGTCGGGTAGCGAGGTTTTGGCGGACTATGTAACGGTTCGTGTGGCGGCGGCAGACGGAACGGCGCACGTTGAAAAGATGTATATCGTTAACGGATAACTGTTAAAAAATTAAATAATTTAAAAGCAACAAAACCGCCGATTTCGGCGGTTTTGTTGTTTTTAGTGTGTCAAAAAACATCTATTGAAAATTGTGCTTTGGCAAAAAAAACGGTTGTATACCGTTTGCACAAACATAATGTGTGGTATCCGCCCCTACCCACGATTTTGTGCAACATTTTTGAGGGTGCACCTTTTTTAATACCCTGAACAAAACCGCCAATTTCGGCGGTTTTGTTGTTGCTGCTTTTATGTTTATACAATTTTATGAATAGTTTTTTGTCATTACATAAACAAAGACACGGCGCAATAGACAAGCAACAAAGCCATAACTGCGTTTGTAATTTTGGCGTATTTCGAGAAAAGTATCTTAAAAAGTGAGCCAAATCCGGACCAGCAAAGCACACACACAAACCCGATAAACGCGAGAATAAACGCAAACCCAAGAAGCGCCACATAGTTTCCGTTAAAAAAAGGCAGAATATAGACCTGCATAGACATTATACAATATATATATATCTTTGGGTTTATAAACTGCAAAAGAAGCCCCGAGACAAACCCTGTCTTTGAATAGTTTTCTTCGATTTTATCGGAACTTTTAAAAGTCTTATACGCAAGATAAAGCATGTATGCCGCCCCCGCTATCTTCATTGGAGTTTCGATAATCGGAAGAAGCGACGAAAGCAAACTGCTTAAAAGGGTGCACGCAACCATAACGACTAAAAATCCGCCAAAGATCCCAAGATTGAACGGCAGGTTTTTTTTAAACCCAAGTTTGCTTGCATTTGACATCGACATGATGTTGTTAGGTCCCGGGGTAATCGCGGTTACTACGGCATATGTAAGAAAATTAGCTAGACTGAACATTTTTGTTGTTTCCTCTCTGACGGTGTGATATAATACACTAAAAGTACAGTATAGTACTATGTGATTATATTGTACTTTTATATCATTATATTGTCAAGAGGTTTTATGAATATAAATTTTTCTGTGGCTCAAAATATCAAAAACATACGAGAAAAGAAGAAATTAACGTTGGACGAAGCCACAAAGCTCACCGGAGTTTCGCGAAGTATGCTAGCACAGATTGAAAGAGGGGACGCTAACCCCACTGTGTCGGTGTTGTGGAAGATTGCAAACGGATATAAAGTGTCGTTTACTTCGCTTGTCGAACAAAGCGATGGCGGGGAAACCGAGACGGTTATACTTGCTCAAAATGTTGTTCCTGTTTTGGAAAGCGATGGAAACTATATAAACTATCCTGTGTTTGGTTTTGACGAAAAAAAAGGCTTTGAAACGTATAGAATTGTTATTGAGGGTGGCGGAAAACTTGTGTCTGAACCCCACCTTGTCGGAACCGAGGAATATATAACCGTGTTTAGTGGAAGCGTTAATGTCGAGCTTTGTGACAAAAGTTTTTTGCTTAAAAAAGGTGATGCGTTGCGGTTTTGTGCCGACGTTCAACATACATACACAAACCCAAGTGACGACAGGTGCGAGCTGAGCATGCTTATATATTATGGCGAAGGATAGCGGTTGCTAATAGCCATACCGAGATTTATGTTTTTTGTAAAAATAGAGCCCAAGTCCAATCGAAAGCAGTTCCGCGACGGGGATTGCAAGCCACACGCCATAGATGTCTAAAACAAGCGGAAGCAACATAAGTGACATCACTATGAAAACAAGGCTTCGACAAACGGACAACGTTGCGGAGACCTTGCCGTTTGAAAGCGCTGTGAACATCGCCGAGATAAACACGTTAAACCCCATAAAGATATAGGACGGGGTGAACATCAAAAGCCCGATTTTCGCCATCTCGAACGTTGGGCTGTCGCTTGAAATGAATATAGAAACCGCTTGATTTGCGAACAAAAGAGTTACTCCAATTATAATTGCCGAGGCAAACGACACCAAAACGAAACTTTTTTTCACAATACTTTGAAGCGCCGGTTTATCGTTTGCGCCGAATTTATATGAAATTATCGGAGAAACACCTATCGTATATCCGAAATATATGGCAGTTTGGAACTGCTGAATATAAAGGATGACGCTTATGGCCGCGACACCCTCGTCCCCTGCAATTCCCATCAAGATGAAATTAAACATAATTGTGGTTATGGATAATGCAAGAGAGTTGACAAGTTCGCTCATGCCGTTGTACATGCCGTTTAAAAGTCGCCCTAGCTTAAGTTTTGGCTTAACAAAATAAAGCGGGCTTTTTTTGCGCCAAAAAATAAAATAGAAAAACCCGAAAATTCCGGGGACTGCGTTGCCAATTCCTGTTGCAAGCCCTGCGCCGGCTATGCCAAAATCAAAAAGATTTGGAGATATAAACAGATAGTCGAGAACGATGTTTGAAAGGCCACCGACGACACATAAAACAAACCCCATCATGGGTCTGCCTGCGGTGACCAAAAATGACTGGACAAAGACTTGGAATATAACGGGGACGACAAACCCTGAAAGGCTTAAAAGATAATCTTTTGCATAGGGATATAGGTTGTCGCTTACTCCGAGAGAATGAAGGATGCTTTCAGTGAACAAAAAACCACAAAGACTGAGCACAATACCAATTGCTCCTCCGATAATGAAAAGAACCGTTAGAAACTCATTTGCCTCTTTTGGTTTTCCTTCTCCGAGAAGTCGGGCGATTACAGCGTTTCCGCCGGTGGCAAAAAGAAGCCCAACCGCCATCACCAATCCGAAAAGCGGAAACACGATGTTAATCGCCGCCAGAGCATCTTCCCCGATAAGGTTTGCGACGAAAACACCATCTATAATTGTGTATGTCGACATGAAAAGCATCATGAAAACGCTTGGCAACGTGAATGCCAAAAGACTACTCATGTTAAAATTTTTCGCTAAAGAATTGTTTTGTTCCATCTAAATTTCTGCACTTTCAAAGAGTTAACGTTTGTATAACGTTATTATTTTATTATAAAAATTAATCTGTTTAAGTCTTTGCCGCTTTTTCCACCTGCAAGTTAACCGAGTCTGAGAAAAACTCCAGCATCTCGCAAACAAGGTCGACATTTTTTTCGCCGTATTTTTCCGTTAAAAGCTGTGCCGCTTTTTGTTCAATATCTTTGTGAAAGTCTGAAAAAAAACTATTGTCTTTATTTAAAGACAGATAGTGTAAACGTTTGTCGGTTTCACTTTGTGTTCTAACGACATAACCTTTTTTGCAAAGTTCGTTTATTTTTTGTGTAACCGATGGACGGGTTATCTGTAACAGGTCGGCGATTTTAGAAGAAGTATATTGATTAGGGTGCCCTTCTATTATATTAAGATACAGCGTATCGTGATACGAAATATCGCCGGGGCTGTTTTTTGTGTATAACAATTTAAGTTCTGCTATCGACATATCGTGAAAGATTTTGTCCAGCGTTTTGGAAAGTTTAGTTTTCATAACATCTCCGTTTAGTTAAGTTAAAATAGTTATTTTTGCTTAATCATTTTAACTTAAACTTTTCACTTTGTCAACATATTTTTGAAAAAGCTCTAGCTAAAAAGGGAATTGGAAAATAACGCTGAACAAAAAAATGTTTTCAGGTCGTCAAAAAAACCTTTGCAACGAGTGCTTTTTCAAGCTGTTGCAAAGGTTTTACGTTTAATTGTTATGTTTTTTTAACTTTGATTTAACTGTTGAGATATACTATTTGGCTATCTTTAAAACCAGAGTGTCTGTCGCAAGGTCGAACGGTTTTCCGCTTTCGATACTTTGTTCAAAAACTGTTCCCGATTCATAGAGAGCTATATCGACAACCTCAAGTTCGACGTTAAAATCAAACGTTTCGCTTAGGTTTTCGATTTGGATTATCACCTGTTCAAACTCTTGTTTTGTCATTCCGACATAGTTTTCAAGCCTTATAAGATATCCCGTGTTGTAGTATAAAATTATCTCACTTCCGATATCGACAAGGCTGTTTGGCTCGATTGACTGGTTGATTATTATGTCAAGATCTTTAGTCTCGTCATACGTTTGCTCGATTCTAAAACTAAACCGTGCGTCGTATTTTGTTTGAACCTGTTCAATAGTAAGACCGACAAAGCTTGGAACAGATATCTGTTGATTGACAGCGTCAACATCGCTTTGTTCGGTTGACACAGGTTTTTCGTGGGCACCGAACATGAAAAAACATATCGTGACGATTATTAAAAGTGAAACCGAAAGAATTGTCACAAGTTTAAGCCCGAAACCCGAGGTTTTTGTTTCGTTCTCTGTCGGTAGTGTGGAAGAACTTTCATTACTGCGTTTTTGAAGCTCGCTTCCGATTTCAAGCGCGCTTTTTCCTTTGCCGGAAAATTTCGGGGGAACCGTTCTTGCGGCGCTTTGGTCATAGACATTGTCGAGCATCAATTGGAAGTCTTCGGCGTTTTCAATCCTAGCGTCTTGGTTAACCATCATTCCTATGTAAAGCGTTTTAGAGACGTGGGGAGGAACCGTTTCCATGATCTCTGCGGCGTTTTTCATGTGGTCGTGGTGTAAACGTTGGTCGGCTTCTTGGGGGGTTATGCCCGTAAGACAACGGTATATAACCGCCGAAAGGGAATAGACATCGGTCGCCGGCGTTTGAAACTTTGCGGTTGAATATTGTTCGGGCGCAGCGTACCCGGGGAAAATCTTTGTCGCAAGATCTTTCCCTTTGGTTCTAACCGAAGCAGTAGCAAAGCCCGAAAGTTTAAACGTTCCGTTACGGCTTACTTGTATCGTGTCTACGCTTACCCCGCGGTGTAGCAGATTAACGCTGTGGATAGCCGAAACAGCGTCGATTAGCGGACGCATTAGTGAGCTACATCTATCCCACGGAATAAAGGAGTTTTTTAAAGCTAAAAACTCCTTTAATGTCATGCTGTCGAAATATTCAAAGACAGCGTAGCCCGAGTTGTTTTGCTCGAAAAAATCAAGCATTCTAACAAGGCCTTTTTCGTCTTTTATTTTAAACAAATTTTTATAAAGTGTTGAAAAATCGTCGTATGAAGTTTTGTAATGGAACTCTGCCCCGACTTTCGGGATAATCTTGCAAAAATCGTCGTCGCGCGAACAACCGTTTTCCGGCACAAATTCTTTTATCGTAACCTTAAACCTACCTATAACGTCATACGCTATATAGGTTACGCTTTCACAGTCGACCTCGGACACCACCCCTACGACATATCTTTCGTCGCAAAGTGAACTTCCGATTTTAAGGGCAAACGTAGGATTTTGTTTGTTGCCGTCATACCCACAGTTGGGGCACGATGTCATGCCGTTTGCAACGGGGGACATACAACCCATACAAAGCTTGTTTTCCATTCGATTAAAACACCTCTTATGCTGTTTCGATGTCAACCAGCTCCTGTAAAGAAAGTTCTTCAATAGCCATATCGCGAAGCTTAAACTTTTGGATCTTTCCGCTTGCGGTCATTGGGAAACTTTCGGTAAAGATGATGTATCTTGGAATTTTGTGGCGCGCCATGTTGCGTTTGACATATTCTTTAATCTCGTCTTCCGACACGAACATGCCCTCTTTCGGAATAACGTATGCCGCTATCTCTTCGCCATACTCCCTGCTTGGAACGCCGATAACCTGTACATCGCTGATTGCGTTGTGGGTGTATAAAAATTCTTCGATTTCTTTCGGATAGATATTTTCGCCGCCGCGAATAATCATGTCTTTAATTCGACCCACTATCTTATAATACCCTTTTTCGTCTTTAGTTGCAAGGTCTCCCGTATGCAACCAACCATCTTGGTCGATAGCTTGGGCGGTAGCTTCCGGCATGTTGTAGTAGCCTTTCATGATGTTATAGCCTCTAGCGCAAAATTCGCCTTTAACGCCGGGGCCTACTTCTTCGCCCGTTTCGACGTCGATAATCTTGGTTTCGATCATCGGAAGGTTGCGCCCAACGGTTGAGACGCGCATCTCTATGCTGTCGTCCGTTGTCGTTTGTGTGCAAACGGGGGAAGCTTCGGTTTGACCGAAAGCGATTGTAATCTCGGTCATTCCCATATCGTCAACTACTTGTTGCATAACCTTTGTGGGACAAGGCGAGCCCGCCATAATTCCTGTTCTTAAACTTGAAACGTCATAGTTTTTGAAATCGTCACATTCAAGCATCGCGATAAACATCGTCGGAACGCCGTGGACCGCTGTGCATCTTTCGCTCTCGATAGCCGCCAAAACGTCGGTTGGACGGAAACGGTCGATAGGAACTATCCCTGTGCCGTGGGTCAACGCCGCCAAAATTCCAAGCACCAAGCCGAAACAATGGAAAAAAGGAACGGTAATACAAAGTTTGTCGTTTTCGGTGAACTTCATGCAGTCACCAATGCTTAAACCGTTGTTTATAATGTTATAGTGTGAAAGCATAACACCTTTCGGGAAACCTGTCGTACCCGAAGTGTACTGAATATTTATAACGTCGTCTTTGTGACATGCGTTTTTTCTGGTTTTCAATTCAACATCTAAAACACCGGCACCAATTTTTTTAATCTCGTTAAAGTTAATCATGCCGGCGTAGTCCTCGTTGCCGCAATAGATAACTTTTTTCAAACGAGGAAGTTTGGAACATATCTCGGCGGTGTCGTTTGCGCCTTTAATGTTTTTTAAGTTGGGGCACAACGAATTTATAATCTCGGGATAGTTTGCGTCTTTCAAACCGTCGTTCATAACCAAAACTTTTGTGTCCG
>CAYJJR010000075.1:0-10912 GCA_964370565.1 uncultured Oscillospiraceae bacterium
CCGACTTTTCAATCGAAACTTTAGTTGGCGGACACGTTTCAACATATGAATATACCGCCGACGGTGGTATAGCTCTCAACGAAACGGTAGTGTCAAACGTTGCAACCGATATCGACGACCAAGGAAACAAAACATACACCTTCACAATCTATGACGACGTTATGTGGAACAACGGCGAGCCGATAACCGCAAAAGATTACGTCGCAATGGTTCTTTTCTACGCCGCCCCCGAATGGGCAGAAGCGGGCGCCGCTTCGTCCGGCCATGACTCTCTGGTTGGTTATACAGAATATAACGCCGGCTCGACAGACACGTTTTCGGGAGTTAAGCTTATTTCGGACACCGAATTTTCCCTCACAATAGCAGCGGAAAATCTTCCGTATTTCTGGGAACAAGTCCACGTTATGGTTCGTCCCATACATTTCGATACATATCTTAAGTCGTGTGAACTGATATCGGACGAAAACGGTTCGCGTTTTGAATTTTCCGAAGGCGACCTTTTAACAAACTGCAAAAGAATTGTCGATCAAGAACGAATTTTCCCAACCGTTACGTGTGGTCCTTATACGCTCGTTTCGTTTGAAAACCAAACAGCAACTCTTGAAGTTAACGAGTATTTCAAAGGCGATTTATACGGAAACAAACCGTTCTTTAAAACTGTCATTCAACAAGCAGTTCCAACCGAAACCGACATTGAATGGGTTATAAACGGCGATATCGACATTCTTCCGGGCGTTATTGAATACGAAAAGATAGAAGCGGCAAAAGCTTCTGAAACTACCGAACTTGTAACCTACGCTCGCTCGGGCTTTGGTTTTCTTGCTATGCTTTGCGACTATGGCGTTACAAGCGACGTAAACGTGCGTTGGGCTCTCGCTTCTTTAATCGATCGTTCTGCGGTTGTAGAGCATGTTTTGGGCGGATACGGAACAACGGTTGACAGCGAATACGGTATCGGTCAATGGATGTATCAAGAACTTGCGGCAGATCTTCAACAATCTTTGCAACCTATCTCGTTCAATATAGACGCGGCCAACGATTACCTAGACAAAACCGAATGGATTTTTGAAGCAGACGGCGTTACCCCGTTCGACAGTTCAAAAGCTTTAGCGGACGGAAGTTATATACGCCACAACGAAAACTTTGAAAAATTAATTATTAACCACCTAGGCCAGACCGACAACGTACTAACAGATATAATCGAAATCCAATATGCCGCAAACGCTCCTTTAGCCGGAATCGAATTCAATGTTGAAAAAAGCGACTGGAACGCGGTTTTGGAAAACTATTATTACTCGTATGAACTCGCTCCCGAAAACAGAATATACAACACGTTTAACCTTGCGACAAACTTCGCGGCGGTGTTCGACAGATATTATAACTGGCATTCCGATTATGTCGGAACGATGCAAAACAGAGCGCAACTAAGCGACGAGCAACTAGACGCGGCAATAATTGCAATGCGCGAATGCGATCCTGAAGATATCGACAGCTATCTCGACGCTTGGCTTGATTATCAAATACGTTGGAACGAGCTCATGCCCCAAGTGCCGCTATATTCAAACGACTATTATGATGCCGCGCACGTTTTTGTTGATGGTTTCAACACAACTCCATACGCAAGATATCAAGATATAATATGTCAAATGTCCAAAAGCGAAAAATAACTTTTCTGACAAAGCACAAAGTAAACAGAGAATTTTAAATCATTCAATTGCAAAATTTAAAAGGGAAACGCAATGGTAAGGTATTTCTTAAAGAGAATTATCATCTTGATACCTGTGGTTTTTTTGGTGTCTGTCTTGATTTTTGGGGTGGTGAAGCTCATGCCGGGAGACCCGGTTGAGTTGATGTTGTCAACCGAACTTTCCGAACAACAATATCAAGCCGCATACGACGCTATGTATAAAAAATTGGGGCTTGACCAAAACATTATCACACAGTATTTCATCTGGATTAAAGGAATAGCAAGCGGGGATTTCGGTTATTCAAGTCAGTATAACCGCCCCGTTTCCGAGGTTATCTCGGAACCTTTAAAAAACACGCTCATTTTAAACCTCTGTGTCAACTTTCTATACCTTGCGATTGCCATTCCCGTCGGGATAAAATGCGCCACCAAACGCATGTCGCTTTTTGACAACGGCTGGCAGTTTTTTTCACTTGTCACCTATTCAACCCCGTCGTTTTTTATAGCCGTTATGCTTATATTTATCTTTTCGATAACGCTCGGGTGGTTGCCGCTTGGCGGAACCCCCTCTTCTGTCGGGTTAAGCACAGCGGAATTTTTGTCGGCATGGGTTAAAACGCTTTTACTTCCAACCGTCACGCTAACGGTCATAAGCCTTGCCGGCGCGGTTAGATATATTCGCGGAGCAATGATAGAGGCTTTAAGCCAAGATTACATAAGAACCGCAAGGTCAAAAGGTCTTTCGGAAAAAGTTGTGATATATTCCCACGCGTTTCGCAACGCGTTGATACCTGTCTCATACATAATAGTCGGAACGCTGTTTTCGTTGTTTGCCGGTTCTGCGATAATCGAAAGCGTCTTTCAGTATAATGGTATCGGCAAGCTTATTATAAGCTCGGTTTACAACCGAGACAACAACATAATAACAACGCTAAACCTTTTATATGCGGTCATAAGCCTTGTTTCGGTTGTAGTAGCGGATATTGTTTACGGACTTGTCGACCCTAGAATTAAGCTTAAGTAACAAGGATATAATATGCCTGTTAACCACAACAACGACAATCTATTAAAAAAAATCTTTAAATCGTTTTGCAGCATGTTTAAGCGATTTTTTAAAGGTATCAACGTTTCCCCCGAAAACGTCCAACAAAGCGAATTTATATCGCCTTTAAAAACAGTCGGGTTAAAGTTCATAAAAAACAAACTCGCCGTAGTTGGTACGGTAGGGTTTGTTTTTATTTTTTTGTTTTGTTTTATCGGCTCTCTTTTGTTGCCGTATGACCAACACAAAACAGAGCTCACCCTTGCAAACTTGCGCCCAGGGTTAAACTATCTTGATTTCCCGTCTGAACTAGAAAATAAACAGATTAAAAAAATATCTTCCGGAATATCGTTTAGCGCCGCTATAACCGAGGACGGTGAGTTTTATATCTTTGGAACCGAACCAAACAAAAGCCAACAAAATGTTTCAAGCTATATCTTTGACGTTCCGCCCGAGATATACCAAACCGAGATACAAGACATTGCGTGTGGAGGAAACCACATAGTAGCGGTGGATAAAGACGACAACTTTTATGCTTTTGGTTACAACGGCAACGGCCAAACCGAAGTTGACAGTGAGATTATAAACGTGTTTAATCGCGACGACGTTACGGTTAAACAACTTGAAGCTATGTCGGGATATACCGCAGTTGTAGGAAGCGACCAAAATCTTTATATCTTTGGTTCAACTACGGCGGAAACGACGTTTCTAATCCCCCGCGAATACAAAGGACGAATAGTCGAAATAGCGCCTGCCGACAACAACATAGCGTTGCTTTTGGACGACGGAACGGTCGCGGTTATTGGAGACAGGGGAACAGAATTCTCTTCTCTTTTACCAAAACAACTAACCGACAACAGCGTTTTTATAACCTCTATTGCGGCGACAAACCGAAACGTTCTTGCGTTGTCAAGCGACAACATTTTATATACCTGGGGAAGTTCAAGCGACAACCTTAACGAACTACCCGAACTTTCGGGAAAACCTATTGATATTGACGGCGGATATAAAAACTTTATGATCTTAACCGACAAGGGCGAAGTTTTTGTGACGGGAGACAACAGTTTTAAGCAAACCGAAATTCCAAACAACGCTAAAAACATCGACAACATCTACATCGACTATTTCCAACTTTACGCTATTGGCGAACAAGGAATTAGCTCGTTTGGAAACAACGGTTTTTGGTTCGGCACAGACCAGTTCGGGCGCGACATACTTTTGCGTATAATCCATGGTGGAAGAATTTCGCTTACGGTCGGAATTATCGCGGTCGTAATCTCAACGTCGATAGCGTTGCTTGTCGGACTTACGGCGGGTTATTTTGGCGGTTTTGTAGACCACGCTTTAATGCGTATGGCGGACGTGTTTGACGCTATCCCGTTTTACCCAATAGCGATAACCCTTTCGTATGCAATAGGTTTTTCGATGTCTCAAACAAACAAACTTTTTCTCATTATGGTGATACTCGGTCTTTTGGGTTGGATGTCGTTAGCGCGTCTTATTCGAGCAAAACTTTTGCTTGAGCGCGAAAAAGATTTTGTGCTAGCCGCCCGTGCACTTGGCATTAAACAACGTATCATCATGTTTCGTCACATTCTCCCCAACATCTTCAACGTTGTCATAGTCAACATAACGCTAGGCTATTCCTCCTCGCTCCTTGCGGAGGCCGCCTTGTCGTTTCTGGGTTTCGGCGTCGCCGAACCTTTTCCCTCTTGGGGCAACATGTTAAGCAGCGCGCAAGATATCTCGGTTATCGAGTTCTATTGGTGGCGCTGGCTCATTCCTGCTTTTTTCGTAGTCGCAACGGCTTTAAGCGTTAATCTAATCGGGGACGCTTTGCGAGAAGCTCTCGACCCAAAATCGTCTGATTAACGGGAGAGCAGTTTGAAACAAAGTTTCAAACGTGAGTTTTATGCTTTTCAGTCAATACGTCAACCGAAATTTTGCCACTTGAAAAAACCGGTGGCAAAACCGCCCAAAACATCAAGAAAGGAATATGCATTGTTATGAACTTACTTGAAATTAAAGACCTTAAAACCTATTTTGACACCTCAAAAGGTCTTATTAAAGCGGTTGACGGGGTTTCGCTTTGCGTAAAACCTTGTAAAACTCTCGGAATTATTGGGGAATCGGGTTCGGGAAAAAGCCAAACTGCCATGAGTATACTTAAACTTTTTGAAAAAAACCAAAAGATACATGGCGGAGAGATAGTGTTTGACGGAAAAACAATATCAAATTACAGCGATAAAGAGATACGAAAGCTTCGCGGCAACGACATTTCGGTCATATTCCAAGAACCTATGACCGCCTTAAACCCCGTGTTCACGGTCGAGCGCCAGATAACCGAAGTTTTGATGCTCCACCAAAACATAGACAAAAAAACCGCAAAACTTAAAGCTTGCGAGCTTTTAAAAGCGGTTAGAATTCCAAACCCCGAGAGCATGTCGGGACGCTATCCACATGAACTTTCGGGCGGTATGCGCCAAAGGGTTATGATAGCTATTGCGCTTGCGTGTAAACCGCGCCTTTTAATCGCAGACGAGCCAACAACCGCGCTCGACGTTACCATTCAAGCCCAAATACTAATGCTTATAAACGAGCTTAAACAACAAAACAACACGTCGGTTATCTTTATAACCCACGACTTAAGCGTCATAAAGATAATGGCGGACGACGTTGCGGTTATGTATTGTGGGAGCGTTGTCGAGCTTTGTCCCGTCGAGGATATATTTTCCGATCAATGCGGTTTTTCACATCCCTACACCAAAGCTCTTCTTGAAAGCATTCCGTCTTTTGCCAAAAATGGCACAAAACGCCTTAAAGTTATCGAAGGAAACGTCCCCTCTCCCCTTAAGTTACCGGACGGTTGCAAATTCGCCCCTCGTTGCGAATATGCGACAGAGCTATGTCTATCGCAACAACCCGAACTTGTAGACGTTTCAGACAGCCACAAAGTAAGATGTTTCTATCCACACAACACGAGGGAAAAACATGTCTAACGATAAAATCCTTATTAAACTTCAAAACATTAAAATGCAGTTTCCCGTAAAGGAAAAGGGTGGTTTTTTAACCAAAAAAAAATATCTAACCGCCGTTGACGACGTTTCTTTTGATATCTATGAAAACGAAACGTTTGGCCTTGTCGGCGAGTCGGGTTGCGGAAAAACAACACTCGGGCGCGTAATTCTACAGCTATACAACCAAACGTCGGGAAACGTTTTTTATCAAGATAAACTTTTAAACGACATTTCAAAAAAAGAGATGCGCCTTTTAAGAAAACAACTCCAGATTGTTTTCCAAGATCCATATTCTTCGCTTAACCCTCGTTTTAGCGTCGCAAAGTTAATATCGGAAGCTTTGATTGAACATAAATTATACAAAAAAAACGACAAAAAACTTTTAGAATATACCCTTGAAATAATGGAAAAGTGTGGGCTTCAAAGAGAGATGATCAACCGCTATCCACACCAGTTTTCGGGCGGACAACGTCAGCGCATTGGAATAGCAAGGGCGCTAGCGCTTAAACCAAAGTTTGTGGTTTGCGACGAACCTCTTTCAACGCTTGATGTTTCAATTCGTTCGGGGATAATAAACTTGTTGCTTGATTTAAAGGAAAAAGAAAACCTAACTTATCTTTTTATCTCACACGACCTTTCGACCGTTAGATTTCTGTCCGACCGAATAGGGGTAATGTATCTTGGAAAGATTGTCGAACTGTGTGACACAGAAACGTTATTTTCATCCCCGCAACACCCATATACAAACATCCTTTTGAACTCTATCCCCTCGGTTCAACAAGAGACAAACCGCCTTGTGTCCGAATGGGGCGACGTTCCAAGCCCTGTCGACCTTCCGAGTGGTTGCACGTTCCACCCGCGGTGCCAACACGCCACAAGTCGTTGCAAGACCGAACCGCCAAAATTAAGGGAGCACACAAGCGGCCATTTTATAGCGTGCCACCACCCTCTCGGAAAAGCCACAAAGGAGACAGACTAACGTGAAACGATATGGCGGAATATTCTCGTTTAAACGATCAAACCTCGACAAAAAACAGCCCGACGACGACCTTGAACTTGAAAAAGGCGACCTTACCGCTATGCTTCTGGCGGCGCTTTTCACTTTTGGTCCACTTGTTGTAATTATATCGGCAATTTACATAGCGATAGCATTTTTGTTCGGAATGCAAATTTAACACAAATAAATAAAAAAGCGGTGCACTATGAAATTTTCTCAATTAGAATATAAGCCCTTTGATTTTGACGCGTTGTTTGATAATCTTGCAAAACTTATTGAAAAGTTTAAAAAGGCGGAAAATGCAAAGCAACAATACCAAACTTATGTTGAAATAGACAATCTTTCAGAAGATTATTTTACATCAAATGCGTTGTCTAGAGTTCGATATTTTATGGATACAAGCGACGAATTTTACAAAAACGAAGTTGCAGCTTTCGCAAAAAACAACCCGATTTATGTCAAAACCTTCAACACACTGTTTAAATTGATGATCGAAAGCCCTTATAAAAAGTATCTGTTTGAACAGCTAGGCGAAATTAATCTGTTAAACATTCAGCTGTTTTCAACTACGATCAGTCCTGGTATTGTGGATGATATGAAAGAAGAAAACCGACTTGTCAATCAATATAACGAAGTTGTTTCAAACCTTTGTGCCGAGTTTGACGGCGAAAAAATTACGTTGGCTTTGCTTGCCAAGCATAAGCAAGATCCTAACCGAAACGTCAGAAAAAAAGCATTTCAAGCCGAAAGCCAATGTTTTCTCGAAGTCAAAGATAAGCTTGACGATATCTTTGACCGCCTTGTAAAAAACCGAACTGCTCAAGCTAGAAAGCTTGGATTTCGCGACTATACGGAACTAGGTTACGCGCGAAGACGCCGCAACTGCTATGGCGTTTCGCACGTTTCGTCTTTTAAGCAACAAGTCGAACAACATGTTGTTCCGATAGTTAAAGAGATCTACAAAACGCGTTGTGAGCGTCTTGGCATTTCTAACTTAACTATATGCGACACGATGCTCGCATTTAAAGAAGGCTCACCAAAACCACAGATTTCGGGAGACGAGATAGTTAAAGCTTCGCTTACAGTGTATAGCGAGCTGTCGGACAAGACAGAGGCGTTTATCAAATTCATGCTCGAAAACGAGCTGTTTGACGTTTATCCGCGAAAAGGCAAATATCCCGGAGGTTTTTGTTCCTATTTAATTAAATATAACTATCCGTTTATATTTTCTAATTTCAACGGAACGGGGACCGATATTCATGTTTTCACCCATGAAGTAGGGCACGCTCTCGCACGGTATATAGCACGTCAAAACAGTAAACACCACATAGAACCAACTGCTGACATGTCCGAGATAAACTCGATTGCTATGGAATACCTAACCGCGCCGTGGTATCATCTTTTCTTTAAAGAACATGCAGACAGATATAAACTATCGCATATAGAAGACGGGATTTTACTTATTCCGTATGCTTGTTTGGTAGACGAGTTTCAACAGCAAGTCTATCTCAACCCCGACATGTCCCCAAAACAAAGAGACGAGAAATGGCTTGAACTTGAAAAGAGATTTCGCCCCGACATCGATATGTCTGATATTCCTTTTTACTCGTCCGGAAGTGGTTGGCAACGCCAAATACACATATTCAAAACCCCGTTTTACTACATCGAATATGCCCTAGCGCAAGTAGTTGCGTTTGAATTTTTTACGAAATCTTTACAAAATAGGGATACCGCAGTTAATCTCTATATGCGAATGTTAGAGTGTAGCAGCTCAGAAACCTTTTTGAGCTTACTTTCTGTGTTGGGATTTGACTCACCGTTTGAAAAAGGGGTTGCAAGCTCTGTTGTGTCGCGCATAAAACAATGGCTTGACAGCCAACAAGCTACTGATTTGGAAAAATAACCTGTTGGTTTCAATTTTGAAATTGCATATTCTCGACGCTTAATGTATAATATTTAAGCTATTTTAAAACTATAAGGAATTATTTTTAATCGACGATATTTATGAGAGAAGTATTTGAAAAGATAATTGAATACGAACTTAAATTCACCGAGCTAGCTTCCAAGCAGTTTTCCGACAAAGAAGGTATCACACAGGAAAATGTACGAGAGGTTCTGGAAAAGCGCGGTGTTGAAATTCGTCATGTCATAAAACAAACCAACGATTTAATCGACCAACATATAACCCCGTTTTTAAAAGATCCCGAAGCAGTCACTTTTGAACAGGCAATTGAATTTCAAGAGTTTGCCGAAAAACTTTCGGGATATAAACAAAGCATAGACACCGGCTTAAGCTATGATATACGAGATGCCTTGACAAAATATGCGAAAGCAAACGGCAACGAAGCGATGTACATTAAAAACATGTTTTTTAAAGGGTTAGCCCTTTTTTATCTTGAAGGCACGCTTTTTAAAGCCGACATGTCAAAATGTTATGACAAAGTAATTGCTTTCAGCGACAGATACCACGAATTTGACAGAGAAACGCGCAACTTAATCGCAAGGGCATACGGCAACTCCTACATAAGCGTCGCAGATTTAGATCTTGACGAGATCTTCAGACGATATGACAGAGCAAAAGATTTTTGGGAAAATGTCGCAATGAAACACGACCCCGATTTTGCTTGGGAGGCTTTTTTCCAAAACCTTAATGAAAACATCTGCTCCACCACTATCAGTTCTTTAAGGTCATATAGCAGAACAGAAGCCGTTAAAAAGGAGTATATAAAACGTCTTTTGGCGGCGTCAAAAGAAAGCTATGAAAACTATACCGCAAAAAGCAAGAGCCAAACAAACGACCACACAACCACCAAGATTAAACGAATATATTATTTGATAGTCGCAAAATACTATAACGGGCTTGCAACTATAACCGATGTTGTGGAGTTCTTGTATCGCAGCTATCATGACGCCGAGGGCGACTATAGCTATGACGACCTGTATAAAAAGCTTCAATGTTCTGCGCTGTTTCTTTACTATATGAGTTATGTCGACCCTGAAACTTTTTCCGAAGAGTTTAAAACCAAGCTAACTAAAGAGGTTGAAAGCGAAGTTTTCGACTATGTGAAAAATATCCCGGAAACGGTGTCAAGGTCATACGTCACCACACTTTTGTCCAACTTTGCAGTTGGAAGCCATGGAATGTTTGACCAAATAGAATATCTTAAACTTTTATTGTCTTTAACGGTCTATCGACACCCGCCAACCTTCGCCCATTCCGTCATGGTTTCCAAAATAGCTTTCACAATAGTTGTGTATCTTGCAAATCACTACCCCGAAAAGCTGTTTGGTCTTCCAAACATAAACAACAATCAACAGCTTGAAAGCGAGCTTAACAACCTTTTAACGTTGGTTTGGTATTCGGGCTTGTTGCACGACATCGGAAAAATAGTTTATTCCCACATGATTTCTTTTTATGTGCGAAAGCTTAATGACAAAGAATTCGAGATGATAAAGCAACATTCCTCTAAATCGGTCGGATTCATTCGAGACAAATCTTCGCTCGATGTCGATGCGATAAAATATAAAACCATCAAAGACATAACGTTTATTCATAAGCTTGACAGCAGCGAGCTTGTTTCGTTTATTTCGGACGTAGCTCTAGGTCACCACAAAAGCTTCAACGGAAAATTTGGTTATCCCGCAAACTTTGACAACGTTTCCTCTCCGATTAAAACCATTATAGATATAATATCAATAGCAGACACGATAGACGCCGCAACCGACAACATAGGAAGAAGCTATGCCAGCGAAAAAACCCTTGAGCATCTACGAGAGGATATGTTGTCGCAGATTGGCACAAGATATTGTCCGTTTGTTACCAAGCTTATCTTCGAGGATCAAAAGCTCTTCGATTCAATTCAAGATCTTTTGGACAACTTCCGTTACGAAGTGTACTATTCTTGTTTTTCAAACGATGATCTTTCAAACGCAGTAACGCCACCCGACATCGTGAAAAACGACTAATAAAAACGGTCATTTAAGCTGTCTCTTGATACAACAAAATACGGACGGACAAAATTAACTTTTTGTCTGTCCGTTATTTTTATATAATCTCTGTTTTACGGCGGGCGGATAAAGTATCCGCCCCTACTCTACATCCCCGAAAAGCAACAAAAAGTATTGAATACCTCCCGTTAAACAAGAACAACAAAATGGCGAGTATCGCC
>CAYJJR010000076.1:0-10773 GCA_964370565.1 uncultured Oscillospiraceae bacterium
CTATATGTATGACGGTGTCGGCGCATATTGCACAGCCTATGCTAACATAGTTTAACGAGTTTTTAGGGCAAATTCCGTTTAGGTTTAACGAGTTGTCAAAACTTTTTCTAAGCTCGGACATGTATGTCAAAGGGCCGCCAAGATAAAGCACGTTTCCTTTTATCTCTCTGCCTTGTGCCAAACCGGTTATAGTTTGACCCACAACCGAATAAAAGATACTAGCGCAAAGATCCTCTTTTTTTGCGCCTTGGTTTAAAAGCGGCTGGATATCGGATTTTGCAAAAACTCCGCAACGCGAGGCTATCGGGTAAAGTTTTTGGTGTTGTTTTGCGTAGTCGTTCATGTCGTCGGGAGATATGTCGAGAAGCGTCGATATCTGGTCGATAAAAGCGCCCGTGCCCCCGGCACAGCTTCCGTTCATTCTAACCTCTAGACCGGAAGACAAAAACAATATCTTCGCGTCCTCACCGCCCAGTTCAATAATAACATCGGTATCGGGGCTTAAAAGGTCGGCGGCAACTTTGGTTGCGAAAACCTCTTGTACAAACGAGATATTCAAATCCTCGGCAAGCCCCATGCCCGCCGAACCGGTAATCGCCACCGAAAGTTTTGTTATATCGGGGAACTTCTTTTTGACATCTCTAAGACATTCAAGAAGTTTTTCGTTTATTTTAGAATAATGCCTTTCGTAGGATTTATATAATAATTCGTTTTGTTTTGTTAAAACCGCAAACTTAATCGTGGTTGAACCTATGTCTATTCCAAGTTTCATGTTTTTTTCGTTGCCCTCAATTTGTTCGCATTTGCCTTTGTTGGCTTTAAGCGGAAAGTTTGGATATGATAACCCACATTAAAATATCTTTAAATACCTATTTGATACATTATTATACAACAAAAAAAATCAGCCTTCAACGGAAAAGAAATCTTTTGGTTTAGGTTATATAAAAACCGAAAACCAAACAAAATAACTGGTGATTTTGACAACGCAAAATCAAGTTATTGCGAGAAAAAATTCAATAAAAAAGGGGAAAGCGCTTAAATCGAAAAAACACACCTAAACGATATAGAACCGTTTAAGTGTGTTTTGGAATTAAACTAAACCGTGTTTAAGGCTTTATTATATCTCGCTTAATGCTTTGAAGCTGTCTTTTAAACTGTCGTAAAGGCCGACATATATTTTGTAGAAATCTTTGTATTTTTCGCTGTTTTGCTGTGTCGGTTCTATCCTTGTTTTAACTTTAATCATCTTGTCACAAGCGGATTTAATGTCGGGATATATTCCGCTTGCAACCGAAGCGAGAATTGCAACTCCAAGCGCGGGGCCTTCGTCGTTTTGTAAAGTTACGACTGCGGTTTCGTACAAGTCGGCAAGCATAGAGCGCCAAACTTCGCTTTTTCCGCCCCCTCCGCAAGCATACATCGTGTCAAACGAAATATCCATGTCTGTCATCAAGTCGAAGTTTTGTTTTTGTGAAAACGCAACCCCCTCCATAACTGCGCGGAGCATGTGATATTTTGTGTGAACTCCCGAAAGACCAAAGAAAACACCGCGTGATTTTTCGTCCAAAATCGGGGAACGCTCGCCCATGATATAGGGCAAGAATATAAGCTTGTCCGAACCTATCGGAAGTTTGTTAACCCCTTCGTCGATAAGTTGATAGCTGTCTTTTCCAAGATGGTTAGCAACTTCAACCTCTGCACCGCAAAGGTTGTCTCTAAACCACTTAAGCGACATTCCGGCGGCAAGGGTACAGCTCATAACGGTGTATGCGCCGGGGATTGCGGAACAAAACGTGTGTACTCTGCCTTTTATATCGATTTGGGGCGCGTCTGAATGTGCAAAGATGACGCCCGAGGTTCCGATAGTTGTAAACGCTTTTCCTTTTTCGATAACCCCTGTGCCGATAGCGGCAGAGGCGTTGTCTCCCGCGCCATAGCATACTATAGTTCCTTCGCTAAGTCCTGTGGCCTCGGAAGCTTTCGCGGTAACGGTCCCTGCAACATCGACAGATTCTCCGCAATCGGGGAACATCTCGCGGTTAAGGCCGAGTTTTTGAATAATCTCGTCTGACCATTTGCGGTTTTTAACGTCAAACAGGTTTGTTCCCGAAGCGTCCGAAACGTCTCCGCCATATTCGCCCGTTAACATAAATCTGATATAGTCTTTTGGGAGAAGTATTTTTTTGCATTTTGCATAGTTTTCGGGTTCGTTTTTCTTTACCCATAAAACCTTGCCGGCTGTAAATCCCGTGAGCGCCGGGTTTGCGGAGATTTCGATTAGTTTTTCTTTACCGATAGTCTCGGTTATCTCGGCGCATTCTTCCGTAGTTCTGCCGTCACACCAAAGAATAGCGTTGCGGATAACTTTCCCCAGTTCGTCCACCATGACGAGCCCATGCATTTGGCCCGAGATACCTATACCTTTGATGTCGGAAGGGTTAACGTCGCTTTTACTTAAAACTTGTTTTGTTGTGGCTACCGCCGCTTCCCACCAATCGTTAGGGTCTTGTTCCGCCCAACCGTTTTTGGGTTGGATAAGGTCATATTCGACGGTTGAGCTTGCTATTTTTTTTCCTTCGCTGTCAAACAAAACCGTCTTTGTTCCGGACGTTCCAAGGTCGATACCTAAAATATATTGCATATTATATTTACCTTTCGTTTTTTTTTATTTTATGTATTTTGCATGGCGACACAAAATTTTGCTTTGTGCCGCCATTAATTTTAATTATTGTATGTTTTGTGATTAACCGAACATAACCGCGTTAAGAATGCTTTGGAGGTTTTCTTGTCTGCCCGAACCGGGAAGATCAATCGTTCCTTTTTTCTCGGCATATTCAGCAAGTTCTTCAAGCGAGGTTTCTCCCGCAACAATCTTTGCGCCAATTCCGCTTTGATAGCTTGAATATCTTTCTTTTGCAAACTCTTCAATTCTTCCGTCGTTCATGAGTTTTTCAACATTTAAAAGACCGAGAGCAAACGCGTCCATTCCAAGAATGTATGCATAGAACATGTCTTCCATCGTATAGCTTGCGCGACGATTTTTAGAGTCAAAGTTAAGTCCGCCGTTTGTAAGGCCGCCGGCTTTGATTATCTCATACATACACATAGTTGTGTCATAGATGTTTGCGGGGAATTCGTCGGTGTCCCAACCGAGGAGTAAGTCGCCTTGGTTGGCATCGACCGAACCTAACATTCCGTTAACAGCAGCAACTCTAAGATCGTGTTGGAAAGTATGTCCTGCAAGCGTTGCGTGGTTTGCTTCGATGTTAAGTTTAAAGTCTTTGTCAAGGCCATATTGTTTAAGGAACCCTGCGGCGGTTGCGGCGTCGAAATCATATTGATGTTTCATTGGTTCTTTCGGTTTGGGCTCGATGAAAAAGTCGCCCTCAAATCCATTTTTGCGCGCATAGTCAACCGACATTCTCATAAGTCTTGCGATGTTGTCTTGTTCAAGTTTCATGTCGGTGTTTAAAAGGGTTTCGTATCCTTCGCGTCCGCCCCAGAAAACATATCCTTTTCCGCCGAGTTTAATGGTGATATCAAGAACTTTTTTAATCTGTGCTGCTGCCGCCGCGAAAACGTCGGCAGAGTTTGAAGAACCGGCGCCGTTCATAAATATCGGGTTGCTAAACAAGTTAGCGGTAGCCCAAAGAAGTTTAATTCCGGTTTCTTGTTGTTTTTTTAGGAGGTATTCCGCAATCTCGTCAAGACGGCTGTTTGTTTCGGCGATTGTTGCGCCTTCGGGGATAACGTCTACGTCGTGGAAACAGTAGTATTCAATCCCGAGTTTTTGCATAAATTCAAAGCCGATGTCAACTTTGCGTTTCGCATGTTCCATCGTTCCTTTTTGTGCGCCAAAAGATTTGTCCGCGGTTTCTCTGCCGAACATATCGCTTCCGCCGGCACAAAGGTTGTGCCACCATGCCATTGCAAATTTCATATGTTGTTTCATCGGTTTTCCGAGTACAACTTTTTCTGCATCATAGTATTTAAACGACAATGCGTTGGTTGATTTTGGTCCTTCAAACGGGATCTTTTGGATGTTTGTAAAAAATTCTGACATAACTAAATACCTTTCAAATATAAAAATTATTTTTTATTTCAAACAGTGTTTTCAATATAAAATACATAATAGATTTATATTGAAAAACACTATATGTTGCTTAAAGTTATATGCTGGCGATGAATTTTCTGATAAAATAAATAGCTCCGCCTATGCATGTTGTTTTAGAGCCGTATCTTGAAAGGCGTATATAATCCGCATCGGCGTTTAACCCGTCATATTGTTTTATGTTTTGCTTTAGCAGGTTAATATACGGTTTAAGATATTGGGCAATAGTTCCGCCTATAACTATGTCCGAGTCCATAACCATGTGGAGGTTGTTTATAGCTTTTGCAAGTGTGGACAGATACCTCTCAAACGTCTTTAAATAGATGAGTTCGCCCGATTCAAGTTTTGTGAAAAAATCATCCAACGAACAACCGAAATCTTCGCTTATTCTGTCGATTGAACAAAACGCTTCGAGACAACCGGTTTTTCCGCAACTGCACAAAGGGCCGTTTTTGTCTATGCACATATGCCCGAACTCGGCGCTTTTTCCCGTGTTTCCGATGTAAAGCTCTTGATTGAAAACTACCGAACCACCAATTCCCCTGTCGACCGAGAGATAGGAAAAGTTGTCTGACAGGCGCTGTTCGGTTAACGCTCCAAAGTTTGCGTCGTTGTCTATGTAACAGGAAAAATCGAGCGTTTTGTATATCTTTTCAAGCGAGAAATTTTTAAGCTTTAAGGTTGGGGCGTTTTCAATCTGTGTTTTATCGCCCGAGATTATGCCGGGAAACGCTATGCCTACCCCCAAGATTTTGGAGCGGCTAATCTTGTTTTGCTCGATAAATAAATTAAGTTGGTGTTTTAAAGTTTCATGTATCTTGGAAAAATCCATCTCGCGTATGTCGATTTTTGCGTAATACTTTTCGCTCATACAAAGGTCGACACACAAAATTCGCAGATTGTTTTGCGTGACCGAGATTCCAATCGAATATTTTGCGTCGGAATTTGTGTCTATTATCCTAGGTTTTCTTCCACCGGTAGACTCAAATGTACCGGAATACACTATTAAATATTGGTCAGAAAGCTGTTTAAGGTTTTGAGTTACGGTTGGCAAACTTAAAGAAAGGTCATTTGCAATAGTCTGTTTTGTTGCCATGCCCGCGCTATCATATATATATTGAAATATTCGATTTCTGTTTTGTTGACGAATAATTGAGGTTGCCGACTGTCTTTGTTCCAATACTTCACCTACTTTTGCAAAGTGATTTTGTATAAGTATATAATAATACTGAACGTTCAAAAAATCAATCCGATTATTTAACAAAAAAACTTCAATTTTTATAGACGTTTTGACGAAACAAAATGATAAACACCTCAATTTTGAGATGTTTTACCCTATCGTTTTATTTTGTGGTATAATTGTATTTAATATATAAACAGTTTTATGCAAAGGAATATTTATGAAGGAAAAACACAAGATAAATAAAATATGGCTTTTGCTTGCGGTTATCTTTGCTTTGTGTATATTTTTGTGGTACGCGAAGGGTGAATTAAGATATGACAGAGCAAATTACACCGAAGTAGCCTCAAAAAATGGTGTGTGGGACTTGACCGAGATTGATTTTTCCAACACGGTTGTGCGCCTTATAGGAGATTTTGAACACATCGAAAACGAGATGCTTACACCACAAGAGTTTGAACAAAAGGAACATCTGGCCGAACGTGGAAATCCTGTCGACGTTAACAATTCGAGAACGGCAAGGTTCACCCTTTTGATGCCAAAACAAGATATATACAGCTTTAACATAAAAGGGGATTATGCAAGGCTTGTGTATATAAACGGCGAGTACCGTGGTTCTATAGGGGTTCCGTCCGCGAACAAAGAGACGTTTGTGCCGGCGTATGGAGAGATCTCGGTCGACGCGCCTTCGGTCGACAAAACGGTTGAACTTATTGTTCAAGGGGCTAACTTTTGCCACAGAGGAGGCTCACACTATACCCATGTTTTAATCGGTAACAATTCAGAGCTTAACTGGTTTGTACAGCTTCAATCGTCGGTAGAGATGTTTATGGTTGGGGTTTTGTTTGCCCTTTTTATAGTTCATTTGATGTTGTCTACAACGCTGAAAAACAAATCTTTAAATCTTTGCTTTTCTGCGCTTTGCTTTGTGTATTGTATACGGGTTTCGCTTACCGGCGCAAAAGTGTTTTATGACTTTTTCCCTTCTGTTCCGTGGGAATACACAATTAAAACCGAATACCACACCGTCGCATTATCTGCGTTTTTCTTATCATATGTAATCTCGTTACAGTTTAAAGGATGTATAAATAAAATTGGATTAAACATATTTAACATCATAGTTATTTCGTTTAATGTTGCGTTTTTGCTTGTCGACACATATGTCGCGTCGCATTTGGTTCGCGGACTTACCGCCGTTTACTTTGTCGCAATCATATTCTATGCTTCTTCGTTGTTTTTTTGGTTTGTTAAACAGATTAAAAATAAACAAAAAATTAATATTGAACAGAAGATAACCGTAATGTCGTTTACCATTTTTTGTTTTGCCGCGATTTGTGATTCTTTCTATTACAACGGAACTCCGATACTTTACCTTCGCGATAGTGTAACCGAGATTGCAACATTAACCTTTGTGCTTTTCGAGGCGTTGGCGATCTTCTATACGACTATTGAGGAAGCGAAAAGCGCAAGAAATGCCGAAAGGGAAGCGGTGATACATGCAAAAAATCTCGAGAGCGTTATAAACATGAAAACAGAGTTTTTGCAAGATATGAGCCACGAGATGAAAACTCCGCTTAACGTTATTTCAACCGGAGCAGATTATGCGAAAAGACAGCTTTTGGAAAATAACGTATCGATTGAACAAACAAAGGAAACTATCGATGTTATACGCGACGAGACCGCAAGGCTTGGAAGAATGATAGGTGGCATGGTTGACATGGCGAACCTTGCTGCTGTGGACAATCGACAAAAGATAGATTTTGCAAATCTTTTACACGATTGTATTCGCTCGTTTGAAGTTATAGGCAAAAAAACTCAAAACAACCTTAGCTCAAGCATTCCACAAGATCTGCCGTTTATCTTTGTGGACAAAGAAAGCATGATAACCGTTTTAAACAATCTTCTCATAAATTCGATGCAACATACATCGTGCGGAGTGATTGAAGTTGCAGCGTCGTTTGATAACTCGTATATAATGATTGAAATTCGTGACAACGGAAGCGGAATTGACAGCGAGTTGTTGCCCAACGTAACCGACAGGGGGGTTACCGGCGCAGACGGAATGGGGATTGGGCTTTATCTGTGTAAAACCGTTGTGTCGGCACATGGCGGGGAATTTTTGGTTCAAAGTGAAAAAGATGTTGGCACAACCGTTACGTTTACCGTGCCGGTATACGGCGGACAAGAGGAGGGGCACAGTATATGAACAAAACAATAATGCTTGTTGAAGACAATCAAAAGGTTCAAGAGTTTAACAAAAAGATGTTGGAATCGGAAGGGTATATTGTTGTAACGGTTAATACGTTGTCAGCAGCACGGGAAGAGTTAAAACAAAAAACCCCTGATATAATAGTGCTTGATATCGGAATGCCGGACGGGAGCGGGGTTGACTTTTTGAACGAGATACGAAAGCGGTTGTCTGTTCCCGTTTTGATGTTGTCGGGATATAACCAAAGCGAAGATATAGTCAAATGTTTTCAAGTGGGTTGTGATGATTATCTGACTAAACCATATTCGTTTGATGTTTTGCTGGTTCGTCTCGAAAAACTTTTGAAGAACGCCAAACAGTCAACCGAACTTATTAAAAAAGGAAAACTAGTTCTTAACACGTTACAAGGCAAGGCGTTTGTAAGCGGACAAGACCTTTTTTTAACACAGAAAAACTTTGTGTTACTTTGTTTGTTTGTCCAAAATGAAGACGGAGAACTTACGCCGGAACAGATCTATGATTTTGTGTGGGGAGAGGAAGCTATAATTAATCTAAAAGCTATTGTAAACGAAGTTTCAAGGCTTAGAAAAAAGATTGTTAATTCGGGATATGTTATTTCGTCGGTGTATGGCGGAGGATATAGGTTTGAAAAATGTTAGTGGCTTGACTATATAAACCACAAAAAACCCGAGGGTTGACAGAGTACAGGATGTTTTCCTTACGCTGTAAATCCTCGGGTTGATTTATGGTTGCTACATTTTTTTAATTGCGTCCGCTATTCTTTTCATACCTTCTTGAACGGTAGCTTTGGGACAAGCGAGGTTAAGACGAATAAATCCGTCTGAGTTTTTGACAAACATGTTTCCGCCTTCCAAAAGAACCCCTGCTTCATAGGCGAAAAATTTTGATAGGTCTTGATTTTTATCAAAATAACCGTTAAGGTCAACCCACGCAAGATAGGTGGCCTCGGAAATTCTAAACTTTGCTTTTGGAAGATTTTCTTTTATAAAACTATCGACATAGTTAAAGTTTTCGTCAAGGTAGTCTTGAAGGGCAAAAAGCCAATCTTCCCCTTTTTCATACGCTGCTTGTGCCGCTACAATGCTTAACGGATGGTCAAAGCTATAGTGGCGCGCTTTCCAAACGTCTCTTAAATCATCGTCGCGAATTAATATGTTTGAGATCATTAGCCCGGCAAGGTTAAACGTTTTGCTGGGCGCCATAGCGGTTATAAGACGGTTGTACTTTGGCATAACGTTGCCTAGCGGAATGTGTTTTTGGTTTTTGCGCAACAAGTCACAATGTATCTCGTCCGAGATTACCCAAAGGTTGTTTTTCTCGATTATGTCCGCCATCGTTTTAAGTTCGTCCTCGTTCCAAACCCTGCCGCTTGGGTTGTGGGGATTGCAAAGGATAAGTAGCGTGGTTTTTTTGTCGGCGGCTTTTGCTTCAAGGTCGGCGAAATCAATTTTGTAATAGCCGTCGTCGTTTATAAGGTCGCTGCAAGCAATTTGTCTGCTGTTATAGTCGGCGGCATATTTAAAATAGGCATACGACGGGGTTAAAAACAAAACCTTTTCATCCGGTTTTGTAATGTGCCCGACAAGTTCATAAAGCGCCGGAATAATCCCGTTTGAAGTAACAAGTTCTTTTGATTCAAAGCTAAAGTCATAACGACGTTTACACCATGCCGCAAAAGCTTCACAGTAGCTTTCGTCAAAAATTCTCGTATATCCGAAAATTCGTCTGTCTAGACGTTCGCGCATAGCGTCGATTACAACATCCGGCGTGGCAAATTCCATGTCTGCCACCCACATGCGGATAAATTCATCGTCGGCATATGGGAATTTCATACTCTTGTCGGCGTTAAAGATATACCCGCGAAAACCGTCGACGTTGAGTGCGTTTGTATTTTTTCTGTCTATTATCTCATCAAAGTTGTACATTTTCAAATTCCTTTCAAAGTGTAATTTGTTATGGTGAATTGTTGTTTAAAGTTTGATATTTAATTGTTTTTTCAAACCTCGATATTCTCTGCTTCTAAAACCCAAGCTTTGCTCGACGCGTCGGACGGCATACGCCAGTCGGCGCGGGGGGATAGCGTAACGGAACCAATCTTAGGTCCGTCCGGCATACAACTACGTTTGTACTGTTGCGAGAAAAAACGACGGTAGAACAAAACAAGCCACTGTTTAATTGTTTGTTTATCAAACTCGTTTTCAAACGCAAGACACGCGAGGTTAAAAGTATCTTGTGGTCGTCGTCCCCATCTTATAGTGTGGTAAAGGAAAAAGTCGTTAAGCGAATAAGGCCCTACAATTTGTTCGGTTTTTTGATCGCTGTTTCCGTCGGTTGTCGGCAAAAGTTCGGGGCTTACCGGCGTGTCCACTATGTCCAAAAGCACCGTTTCAAGCGCCTTGTTTGAGCGTTTCGCCTCGTATTTTACAAGCGACTTTACAAGCGTTTTAGGAACACCCGCGTTAATTCCGTACATGCTCATGTGGTCGCCGTTGTACGTCGCAAACCCTAAAGCAAGTTCCGAAAGGTCGCCCGTGCCCACAACAAGACCGTTAAGTTTGTTTGCAAGATCCATAAGAACCAGCGTTCGTATTCTAGCTTGTGCGTTTTCAAACGTCACGTCGGCAGTAACGCCGTCATGTCCGATATCGCTAAAATGTTGTTTAACCGATTTGTGGATATCAATCTCTTTAAGGGTAACGCCTAGCGCTTCGCAAAGCGTGTGGGCGTTGGTTTTAGTCCTTGTGCTTGTGCCAAAACACGGCATAGTAACCGCGACAATGTCGTGGAGCGGCTTTCCAAGTTGTTTAAACGCTCGGCAGATACAAAGCAACGCAAGAGTGCTGTCGAGGCCTCCGGAAATTCCAATAACCGCTTTTTCGATCTTTGTATGTTCAAACCGCCCAATAAGTCCCATAGATTGAAGTTTTAAAATCATCTCGCAACGCGTCGCCCATTCGCTTGTGTCGTTCGGAACAAACGGCATAGGGTCGATTTTACGCGTTACTCTTGCTTGTTGTTTTGGCATTGAAAACGACAGTGTTGTATATCCGTCGCGCGACACACCAAACGTGTTCATCTTTTGACGTTCGTGTTGTGTTTCATACAAATCAAGGTCGGTAACGGCGGCTTGTCCCGAGAAAGGAGCGGTTTCGCTCAGTATATAACCGTTGTTTGCAATTATGTGGTGGCCTCCATAGACCGTGTCCGTCGTGCTTTCGCCCGAGCCGGTGTTTGCGTAAAGATAGCTGCAAA
>CAYJJR010000077.1:0-10580 GCA_964370565.1 uncultured Oscillospiraceae bacterium
AAAGCAATCAGAGGATCTATGGGCGCTGTGTTACGGTGCAATTTAATGTATAATAAAGATGCAAAACAAACTATCGAGGAGTATCGACAAAACGGATACAAATGTTTTGCGACGGCGCTTGAACAACAGTCAATCGACATAAGCGAATTAAAAAACGACCCGAAAGAAAAAATTCTTATTGTGATTGGCAACGAGGGAAATGGGCTTTTGACAGACGTTATTGATCTTTGTGACAACACAATAAAAATTGGGATTATAGGCGATATCGAAAGTTTAAACGCTTCGGTAGCGGCCGGTATAACGATGTATCATCTTCGCAAGCAATAGTTTTTTTGGACTTTTAACCGGAACAAGGAGCTATGATGGAAAATGATAGAAATCTTTTATTAAAACTGTGGTTTTCAGAGGTTTTCGGTCCTTGCAACCCTAAAGCGTTGGATTTTTTAAAACGGTTTTCTTTTATAGAAGACCTATACGATAATCGTCATCTTTCGTCGGTTGCAAAAACTCTTTCACCTGTGGAACTCTCAAAGATACATAAGTTGTGTATAAGCGATATGGAAACAACGCTTGAATATTGCAAGAAACATTCGGTGAAAATTCTTTTTTATTCCGACATAGATTACCCTAACAGACTGCGTGAATTTGAAGTTCCGCCAACCGTCATATATGTGACGGGGGACAGTTCGGTGTTGAACAAAAAGGCGATTGCGGGGGTAGGGTCGAGAAAACCAACAAGATATGGACAAGATGCCGTTAAAGAGATTATGAAACCGTTGGTTAAAAACGACTTTTGTCTTGTAAGCGGTTTAGCGGAGGGTATCGACAGCGATGTCCATAAACTTGCGATTGAAAACGGCACAAAAACTATTGCGGTTTTAGGTTGTGGAATAGACCAAACTTATCCGAAGCAAAACGAACAACTTAGAAAACAAATCGAACTTAACGGGGCGTGTGTAAGCGAATATCCCCCAAAAGCAGGATGTAGCCCCTTTATGTTCCCAATCAGGAATAGGATTATTGCCGCGCTTTCGATGGGTGTTATAATATTTGAAGCGGCGAAAAAAAGCGGGACGATGATAACCGCAAACTATGCATTAAGCAACTCGCGCGAGGTGTTCGCGGTTCCGGGGAGTATATTTTCAAAACAAAGCGAGGGTACAAACTATTTAATCTCGCTTGGAGCTGTCCCCGTGACGTCGGCGACAGATGTTTTTAATACATTTGGTTTAAGTTTTGACAAACAAGACGGAAAAGACCAAAAAGAAATTCAAAAGGAAAAACAAACAACAAAAGATATTAAACTGTCGGAAACCGAACGTATGATTTTGAAACAATTAAGCGACGGAGCTAAAAAGCCGGATGAGATGTTTGAAAAACTGTCGGTTCCGATGTTTGAGATATTGGCATCGCTTTCAAATCTTGAGATCGAAGGTTTGATTGTGGCGTTGCCGGGCAATAAATACAGTTTAAAAAATATGTACGAATGAGAAGAGAGTATGTCAAAATTATTGATAGTGGAAAGCCCCGCAAAAGCAAAAACAATTAAAAAATATCTCGGTGAGGATTTTGAGGTTATGGCTTCAAACGGCCATATAAGAGACCTTCCGAAAAGTTCATTAGGTGTAAACGTTGAAAAAGATTTCAAACCCCAATACCTCAATATTACGGGTAAAGAAAAACTCATAAAAGAGCTAAAAAAAGTAGCAAGCACAAGTACCGAAGTATATCTCGCAACCGACCCCGACCGCGAAGGTGAGGCTATTTCGTGGCATTTAGCGCATCTTTTAAACCTTGACGAGAAAAAAGAAAACAGGGTTACGTTTGAGGAGATAACAAAAAAAGGCGTTCAAAAGGGTATGCAAAACCCAAGGCCGATTAATCTTTCGTTGGTAGACAGCCAACAAGCAAGAAGAATTCTCGACCGAATAGTAGGCTATAAACTTTCTCCGTTTTTATGGAAAAAGGTTAAACGCGGACTTTCCGCGGGTCGCGTTCAATCGGTTGCGGTTAAACTTTTGTCGGATAGAGAAAACGAGATCAACGCGTTTAATCCGGTTGAATATTGGTCGGTCGACGCCGTGCTTAAAATCGGCGGTTCTACAAAAAACGTTACCGCAAAACTTCGTGGAAAAGGGGACGTGACGGGCGAAGATTTCAAGATTGAAAATGAGGCTCAATGTAACGCTATTCTTGAAGACTTGAAAGACACTCCGTTTATAATATCTTCGATTAAAACCGGAACAAGAAAAAGAACCCCCGAACCTCCGTTTATAACGTCTACACTTCAACAGGACGCCTCAAGAAGACTGGGCTTTGTTGCAAGGAGAACTATGAGAGCGGCTCAAGAGCTTTATGAAGGGGTTGAGATTGACGGAATGGGTTCTGTGGGTCTTATAACCTACATGAGAACCGACTCGCTAAGGATATCAAACGACGCCCACGACGCGGCGATTGATTATATCACAAATCGTTTCGGCGAAAAATATGCGTTTAAAACTCCGCGGACATATAAACAAAAAAACGCCGCAAACGTTCAAGATGCCCATGAAGCTATTCGCCCAACGATGGTAGACCTTACACCTGACCAAGCGAAAAAATCGCTGTCAACCGATCAGTTTAAGATATACAAACTAATCTGGGAACGTTTTATAGCGAGCCGAATGAGTGATCAACAACAAAAGACACACACCGTTGACATAAATTCGGGTGACTATAAATTCCGCGCTTCGGGATACGAAATAGTGTTTGACGGATACACAGTTCTTTATGAAGTTGCAACGGACGAAAAGGAACAAGGTCCCACCGTGTTCCCGGAGATAGATAAAGATACCGTTTTGAAAAAGAAAGAACTTAAATCTGCACAGCATTTTACGCAACCTCCCCAAAGGTTCAGCGAAGCCACGCTTATTAAATCGCTCGAAGAAAACGGAATTGGAAGACCGTCAACCTATGCGCCGATTATCTCGACGATAATCGACAGGGGTTATGTTGAACGAAAACAAAAAAATCTTATTCCAACAACGCTTGGTATGATTATAACCGACCTTATGAAAGAACAGTTTCCCGACATTGTCGACGTTAAGTTTTCCGCCGGAATGGAAAAAAACCTTGATAAGATAGAGGAAGGCAAAAGCGAATGGGTTAAGATAATAGATAAATTCTACAAAGAATTCGATAAAAGCCTTAAAAGAGCGGAACAAAACCTAGACGGACAACGAATTAAAATACCGTATGAAGAAACCGACGTTATCTGCGAAAACTGTGGAAAAAACATGGTTATCAAAACAGGACGTTATGGAAAATTCCTTGCGTGCCCGGGATACCCGGAATGTAAAACGACAAAAAAGATTGTTGTCGAAACAAAAGGAAACTGTCCGAAATGTGGGGCAAAGATTGTTGGCAGAAAGTCGACAAAAGGTCGAAACTACTTTGCTTGCGAAACAGGCATGAGCTGTGGGTACATGACGTGGGATGAACCTACCGGAGAAAATTGTCCGAAATGCTCAAAATCACTTTTGAAGAAAAAGGGCAAATCTTCCTACACTTACTGTTCAAATGAGAAATGTGACTTTAAAAAGTCGGACGATGCATGATTTTAATTCATATAAGTTATGAAAGGACACGGTTGAACAAATGGGAGCTATAACGGTTGTCGGCGCGGGACTTGCCGGTTGTGAAGCGGCGAACAAGTTGACACAACTAGGCCATGATATAACGCTTGTTGAGATGAAACCAAACGAACGCTCGAAAGCACATGGCTCGGACTTCTTCGCTGAACTTGTTTGTAGCAACTCGCTTAAAGCCGCAAGGCTTGAAAGCGCGGCGGGACTTCTTAAACACGAGATGGAACTTATGGGTTCAATAGTTGTTGAAGTTGCAAAAAGAACGTCGGTTGCCGCGGGAGGAGCTTTGGCGGTCGACCGAGAACTGTTTTCTAAACAGATAACCGACAGCATAAAAAGCAACCCTAAGATAAATATAGTGTCAAAAAGATATTGTGAAATCGACGTCGATAGTCCCGTTATAATCGCAACAGGCCCTTTGACCGACGGCGAACTTGCCGACGAGATATCAAACATAACGGGCGGTTTTTTGAGTTTCTTTGACGCTGCGGCTCCTATAATTTCGGCAGAAAGTATAGACATGAACAAGGTTCATGCCGCGAGCAGATATGGAAAAGGCGGAGACGACTATCTTAACTGTTACTTTAACAAAGAGCGATATGAGGAATTTTGGAACTGCCTTGTCGAGGCCGAGTCTGCAAAGTTACACAAAGCAGACGACGACTTTAAAGTCTACGAAGGATGTATGCCTGTTGAAAAGCTTGCTAAAAGAGGCATTGACACCATTCGTTTTGGACCTCTTAAACCGGTTGGACTATGCGACCCCGCAACGGGTAGGCGACCTTGGGCGGCGGTTCAACTTCGCAGAGAAGACGCGAAAGCGACGATGTTTAACATTGTAGGCTTTCAAACCAACCTTAAATTTTCAGAACAAAAACGAGTTTTCTCGATGATTCCGGGGCTTGAAAACGCCGAGTTTATTAGATACGGAGTAATGCACCGAAACAGTTTTATAAATTCACCCGAGGTTTTAAACATAACTCAAAATTTAAAACAACATAAAAATGTTTACTTTGCGGGTCAGATAACGGGGGTGGAGGGGTACTGTGAATCGGCGGCGAGCGGACTTTTGTCGGCAATTTTTCTTGATAGAATGTTGAACAACAAAGAGCAGGTTATACCGTCCGAAAACACTATGTGCGGAGCACTGTTAAGGTATATAAATGCTCCAAATAAAAATTTTCAGCCAATGGGCGCAAACATGGGTTTACTTCCCGATATCGGGGAAAGAATAAAAGATAAGACTAAAAAATATGAAAGGTACAGTTTAAGAGGGTTAGAAGATTTTAAACTGTTTATAGAGGATTTGAAATGAAGATAATTATTGATGCGTTCGGTGGAGACAACGCTCCACTTGAAGTTTTAAAAGGTGTGGAGATGGCGAAAAGCGAAGTTGAAGCCACACTTGCCGTTACGGGAGACAAACAAAAAATCGAACAATGTGCCACTGAAAACGGAATTAATCTTGATGGAATCGAGATTATAGATGCAAAAACCGTTATAGACATGGAAGACGACCCGAAAGTTGTGCTCAAAGCGAAAAAGGACAGTTCGATGTCGGTTGGGCTTAACATGGTTGCAAGTGACGAGGCGGACGCGTTTGTAAGCGCAGGTTCAACTGCGGCGCTTTTGATGGGCGCTACCATGATTGTAGGACGTATCAAAGGGATTAAACGCCCGGCTCTAGGCGCGGTTATTCCGTCACCTAAAGGGAAATACATACTGCTAGACTGTGGGGCAAACGCCGAATGTCGCCCCGAAATGCTTATGCAGTTTGGAGTTATGGGAACGGCGTACGTTAAAAATGTGCTTGGAATTGAAAACCCAAAGGTTGGTCTTGTCAACAACGGAGCGGAAGAAACCAAAGGAACAAAGCTTCAACTTGACGCCCATAAACTTTTAAAAGAAAATACTAAATTGAACTTCATAGGTAACGTAGAGGGCAGAGACGTGCCAAAAGGTGTTGCCGACGTAGTTGTTGCCGACGGTTTTACAGGAAACATAGTTCTTAAAGTAATTGAGGGACTTTCGTCCGCGTTGTTCGGAATGTTAAAAGAAATTTTCATGAAATCTCTTTCAACAAAACTTGCGGCGGCGGTTTTGAAACCGGGACTTCGTGAGTTTAAAAAGAAGTTTGACTATGCCGAAGAGGGCGGCTCGCCGTTCCTAGGTCTTAAAAAACCGGTAATAAAAGCACACGGAAGTTCAAACGCAAAAGCATTTAAAAACGCTATCAGACAAGCCGAAAAATGGTCGAAAACTAATGTATCGAGTGAAATCGAGAGGTTGATATAAACTGTACAATGCTAAAAGAGTTGCAAAAAAAACTTAACTATACGTTTTTGGACGAAAAACTTTTAAAGACCGCGCTTACACATTCAAGTTATGCAAATGAACATGGTCTTACAAAACAAAGTTGTAACGAACGCCTTGAATTTTTAGGGGATTCGGTACTATCGCTTATCGTTTCACAATATCTTTTTTCCAAAACAGAAAAGTTTCCCGAAGGCGAGCTTACAAGAATACGCGCAACTATTGTGTGTGAGGGATCTCTTTGCGTTTTTGCGAAAAAACTTGAACTTGGGCGATTTATGTTTTTTGGACGTGGGGAAAAAAATTCGGGTGGCGCGAAACGGCCTTCGATTTTAGCCGACTGTTTCGAGGCGGTTTTGGCGGCTATCTACCTTGACGGCGGTCTTTCGGTTGCCGAGAATTTTGTGATGTCGTTTGTTTCAAAAGTTGACCTTTCGGACAAAACATCGCGTGACTATAAAACCGAACTCCAAGAGGTTATACAACAAAATCCCGAAGAACGTCTTAAATATGTCTTAATTTCTGAACAAGGTCCCGACCACGACAAGACGTTTACGGTGCAAGTGCATCTTAATGTCAACGTAATTGGCGAGGGCAAAGGGCACAGCAAAAAACAAGCTGAACAGGACGCGGCAAGGGTTGCGCTTGAATTAATGGGTCTATAAAAAACGTTTTAACGCATATCTGGTTATGTTTTATTGAAAGGGCACTTTGTGCTTAGTTTATACTCTTAAGTCTATTAATACTTTTAAGGAGTTTTCATTTGTTTTTAAAATACATAGATATACATGGTTTTAAATCTTTTCCCGATAAGACACGCATTAATCTTGAAAAAGGGGTCACAGCAATTGTCGGCCCAAACGGTTCAGGAAAAAGCAACATAAGCGACGCTATACGTTGGGTTTTGGGGGAACAATCGACGAAATCGCTTCGTGGCGGAAAGATGGAAGACATTATCTTTGGCGGAACACAGCTTAGAAAACCGATGGGTTACGCCCAAGTGTCGCTGGTTCTTGACAATACCGATAGACGTTTGCCCGACATGGGGGACGAGATAAATATAGGAAGAAGATACTATCGAAGCGGCGACAGCGACTATCTTATAAACGGGGCGGCGGTTCGCCTTAAAGACATAAAAGAAGCGTTTTTGGACACGGGTCTTTCTCGAGATGGATATTCGATTATTGGACAAGGAAAGATATCCGAAATCGTAAGCGCAAAAAGTACCGAGAGAAGAGAAATTTTTGAAGAAGCCTCCGGGATAGCAAAGTATAGATATCGCAAAAACGAAGCGGAAAACAAATTGAACGCCGCCGAGGATAACATAGCGCGTCTTCGCGATATCCTAGACGAACTTGAAAGCAGGGTAGGGCCGTTAAAACAACAAAGTGAAACGGCGCTTAAGTTTCTTGATCTTTCGGAACAAAGGAAAAAGCTTGAGATAACGCTTTACTGTGACAACATCGAAAGATCCCGTCAAGCGGTTAAACAACAGGACGAAAAAGTAGAGATAGCGAGAAAAGATTATTCTGACATTGAGAATTCGATAAACGACATAGATAAAAAGATAGAAGATATCTTTGAGCAAAACAGCGTTATTGCGCTTTCAACAGAGAAGAGTAACGCCGAAATCCACGAGATTAGCGAGAAGATAACCGTTCTTGAAAAAACCGTTACGATGATCGAAAGCGATATATCACACGGCGAACAACAAATTGAGCAGATGAAGACCCAGGTTTTATCCTCAAGCAACACAACGGGCGGAATAGATGGCGAAATTATGGAACGCGAAGCGATGAGCGTTGCTATTGAGCTTGTGTTACATGAACTTGATCAAAAGATATCGCTTGTCGAAAACGAGCTTTCAAGCCTAACTATCGAAGGGGAACAAAGCGACCAAAAGAAGCAACAACTAGCAGAGGATTTGTCGAGACTTTCGTCCGAACTTAGCGACTGTCAAGTTAAGATAGCGACAGCGGAAACAGAGTTAGAAGCTTTAAACAAGCGGGAAAAAGAACTTAAAGAGATATATCCTACTATTAAACAAAAAGTTGTTCAAGTTGAAAGCGACAAACAGCTTTTTACAAAGGAACTTTTTGACATTGAAAGCGAGATAACCGATTGTGAAAACAAAAAGAACGGTTTAAATTCAAAGCTTGAGATAAGAAAAACAAAACTTTTAGAAACGGAACGTGAACTTCAAAAACAAAGTTCATTGTCGGAACAATTGACACATAAAATCCAGGTTCTTGACGATATGGAAAAGAGCATGGACGGTTTTGCGTTTAGCGTTAAAAGAGTTGTCGAAGAATCGAGAAATCGAAATCTTCGCGGAATTATTGGAACGGTAGCCTCGCTTATAACAATCGAAAGCGGATATGAAGTTGCTATCGAAACCGCCCTTGGCGCGTCGATGCAAAACATAGTTGTGTCGGACGAGCGAGCCGCAAAAGATGCAATAGCTTACTTAAAAGAAAAGAAACAAGGAAGGGCAACTTTCCTTCCTATTGACACGATTAAACCCTCTAACTTTTTGTTTGATAACGGTTTGAAACAACAAGGCGCGATAGGCGTTGCGTCGTCGCTTGTAAACTGTGACGAGAAATATTCTGACATAATAAGTAACCTTTTAGGCAGAATAATAATAGCCGACGATCTTAATTCGGCGTCGCTTATTGCGAAAAGATGTCAGTATAAAAATCGTATAGTAACGACGGACGGTCAGGTAATTAACGCCGGAGGTTCGTATACAGGCGGTTCAACCTCTAAAACCACAGGGGTTTTCAGTCGTCGAAACGAGATAGAAGACCTTAAAGCTAAAAAGATTAAAACAATCGAAGCGGTCGAACAACTTAAAAAAGAGTTTGAGAAAAATAAAAATGAAACGGTTTCTCTTGAAGCCGAACTAACGGTGTTTACAAGCGAGCTTATCAATCTTGGCGGAGATAAGATACGCGTCGAGACCGAGCTTAAACGTGTTGAGCTTGAACAGGCAGCGGCAAACGAAGGGTTAAGCTCCGCAGAAAAAAGCTTTGAAGAATTTGCGAACCAAAAGGTCGAAAAGACCGAAGAGATGATGCAAAACAAAGTTTTGCTTGACGAGACGACACAAAGGCTTCGTGAGCTTGAATTAATGATTGAAAACGAAAGTTCGCAAGCAGAGATGTTTAACACTAAACGTAACGAGATAACCGAAAGGCTTTCAAGTTCCCGTATCGAAAGAATGGAAAAACAAAAAGATCTTGAGATGATATCAGAGGTTGTTGACCAATTACGAAGACGAAGCGAACTTGAAAAAAACCGAAGCGGAGACATAACTCAAACTATCGAACTGTTGACCGTTCAAAATCAAGAAAAATCGCTTGAAGTAATAAACAAGCAAGCCGAGATTAAAGAGCTTAACGACAAAATCGAAGAGATAAAACAACTTATTACGCAAAGTTCCGAGAAACGTCGAGAAGTTGAAAAAGAAACGGTTGAGAGCCGAGAACTTCAAAGCGAGTTTACACGCAAAAGAGAAGACCTTGCGCGCGAGATTTCAAGACTTGAAGAACGCAAAGTGTCGGTGCAAAAAGAACTTGACACCTCGTTTTCAAAGCTGTGGGAGGATTACGAACTAACCCCGAAAGACGCGGCTTCGCTGTGTGTAAAATATGAGAACATAACGTCGTTGCGCCAAGATGTTGCTTCGGTGCGTTCCAAAATAAAGGCTTTGGGTTCGGTTAACGTCGGAGCTATAGAGGAATACAAGGAAGTTAAAGAGCGTTATGAATATCTTTCGGAACAGGTTGTCGACGTCGAAAAATCAAGAGAAGAATTAATCTCGCTCATTGCTTCGCTCACCGGCGAGATGCAAGCTATTTTTTCACAAAGCTTTGAACAGATTAACTCTAACTTTAGAAAAGTCTTTGTCGAGATGTTTGGGGGAGGAAGCGCTAATCTTTCGCTTACCGACGAAGAAAACATTTTGGAAAGCGGCATAGACATTAACGTGCAGCCTCCCGGAAAGGTGATTAAAAATCTAGCGTCGCTTTCGGGCGGCGAACAGTCACTTGTCGCGATAGCGATATATTTTGCAATACTAGCCGTAAATCCCGCTCCGTTTTGTGTGCTCGACGAGATAGACAGCGCGCTTGACGACGTAAACGTTGCGCGATATTCCGCGTATCTTAGAAGGATTACCGGCTCGACACAGTTTGTTACTATTACCCACAGGCGAGGAACTATGGAAGCCGCGGATACCCTTTATGGGGTAACTATGCAAGAAGACGGAGTTTCAAAACTTTTAAAACTTACACATGACGAGGCGTTCCTTGTTGCGACAAAATAATAACTTTTAAGGTAAAAAAGGATAATATGGATTTTTTTCAAAAACTGAAAAACGGTCTTGAAAAGACAAAAAAAACAATTCAATACGAATATTCCAACAAGAGATTAACAGACGATTTTTATTTTGAACTTGAAGAAAAACTTATCATGGCGGACACAGGGGTAGACACGACGCTTGAGATTATCGAACAGTTGAAATATAACGTTGGTCAAAAAAAGATACTTGATGAAAACGAAGCAAAACATGAACTTATAGATATCTGTTCTAAACTTCTTTCGGCAGAAAAACAACTTGATTTTTCGGGCGAGCCC
>CAYJJR010000078.1:0-10481 GCA_964370565.1 uncultured Oscillospiraceae bacterium
AACTATCAACTATCAACTATCAACTATTGACTATCAACTAGCTCCACGTGTTTTGCGAGTTATTCGGCGGCAGTCACCTCAAGTTGCGGCGTTCTTATCGAATATAAATAATAATTTCCGCGGTCTTGAACAAAAACATATTCCATATATTTCGATACGTTTGAGGCGGTCGAACCGTAGGAGCCTTCGCCGTCCGAAAGATATGCGACGGTTAAAATCCTTGAGTTGGACGCCCTCGTAATCTTGTCCACGCGCGCGGTAAATCCGCCCGCAAGACTGGTTATAGGAATGTAATAGACGCCTTTTGCTTCGCTGTATTCAAACGTTACGCCAACGTCGGTGAACGTCTTGTGTTCGATAAAATAAGTCGGTCCGTAAAGGCTTGCTATTTGTCGGTCGACATTTATAACCGGGAGCATAGAAAGCCCCGTTTCTTCGTCTGTCGCTATATTTTCAATTCCGACTTCAAAAAACGCCGACCATATCGCGGCTTGGAGCAACGTGTCTTGGTTTGCCCTGTCTATGCTTGTAAACGGCGCGGGGTCGAGAGAAACAAGTGACGATATGAGTTCTTGATATTCAAGCCTTTCGTCGGTGTCGTCAAGCAAAATTGCAAACCCGTCCACGACAAGCGTCCCTAGGTATACAACCCCGAGAACAATAAACAAAGACAAGGTATATCCAATGGCTTTTCGTTTTATTCTTTTTCGAGTTTTAGCTCGTTGTTCGTTTGTGGTCTTAGCTCTTGGCATGAAATTTTTCCTTTCGTGGGTTTGGTTTAAACTCTTATCTGTCCGTTACCCGTGATATAAAACTTTGTGGTGGTAAGCGCCGAAAGCCCCATTGGCCCCCTTGCGTGGAGCTTACCTGTCGAAATACCTATCTCGGCCGAAAGCCCAAACTCCCCTCCGTCGGTGAACCTTGTCGAAGCGTTGAGATACACGGCGGCGGCGTCGACGTTGTCCAAAAAATATTCGCTGGATTTTATACATTCGGTAATAATCGCTTCGCTGTGTTTCGTTCCGTATTCGTTGATGTGGTGAACAGCTTGTTGCACATCGTCCACAATTTTTATGCCCAAAACATAGTCGTTAAACTCGGTATACCAATCCTGTTCGGTAGCAAGCCTTGAATTTTTTATAATGTCAGCTGTTTTTTCGCAACAGTAAAATCCACAATCTTTTCCGATTTTTTCGGCGACGAGGGGTATAAACTGCCTTGCTATTCTTTGCGAAACCAAAAGTTTTTCGGCAGAGTTGCACACCGACGGCCGCGACATCTTGGCGTTTTGGACTATCGCCAGCGCCATGTCGAAATCTGCTTTCTCATCAACATATATATGACAGTTGCCGGCGCCCGTTTCGATAACCGGAACTTTTGAATTTTTGACTACCGCGTCGATAAGACCTTTGCTTCCGCGCGGGATTAAAACGTCTGCAATTCCGACAAGGTTCATAAGCTCGGTTGCGCTTTCACGCGTAGTGTCGGTTACAAGCATAACAAGGTCGGTTGAAACATGGCAGTTTTCAAGCGCGTTTTTAACCGTTTCGATTAGTTTTATGTTAGAGTTAATGGCTTCTTTGCCGCCCCTTAAAATGCAAGCGTTGCCCGATTTAATAGCGAGCGCCGCGGCGTCTATCGTGACGTTGGGGCGCGATTCGTATATCATAGCGACAAGTCCCAGCGGAACCCTTTTTTCAAGGATCTTTAATCCATTAGGGCGCGTGCTTCCCGAAACAACCTCGCCTATCGGGTCGCTTGCAAGACAAAGTTGCTCAACCGCTTTCGCAAGGTCGTCTATGCGTTTTTCGGTTAGTGTTAGGCGGTCTATCATCGTTTCGGATATCGAAAGGCCTTTTGCGTTTTGAACGTCGATTTCGTTCGCCTTTAAAATATCGGCGCAGTTTTTGCGAAGCTGTTGCGCAATTTCAAGCAAAATGCTGTTTTTCTGTTCACTTGAAAGTTTCGCCGCAACCTGTTTAACCTCGCTTGCCTTAACGGCTTGTTGTGTAACGGTCATGTGGTTTTGTCCTTTCTGTTAGACTAGATATCAATTTATATAAACTGTTCCCTTAAAAATCGTCCCTATCTCTCGGCCTTCAATCGCCTTATAAAGGTTTTTCGGATTATCTCCGTTTAATATTATCATGTCGGTAATAGTTTCTTTTATAATTGACGCGGCTTCAATCTTTGTCGCCATTCCTCCCGTCGCGTAGTTGTTTGTCGTTCCGCTTGAAACGGAACGTGCAAAGTCGAGGTTATCTATCTCGCGTATTAGTTTTGCGTCGGGGTTTGACCTCGGGTCGCTGTCGTAGACACCGTCTATGTCGCTCATGATTATCAAAAGATCGGCTAACACAAGCTTTGCGACGACCGCCGACAACGTGTCGTTGTCGCCAATTTTGATTTCGCTAGTGGCTATCGTGTCGTTTTCGTTGATTATCGGTATGCTGTTGTACTCCAAAAGTCTTGTTAAAGTGTTTTTGGCGTTTTCCCGTCTTGTTTCGTCGCTTATGTCGTCGCGCGACAAAAGAACTTGGGACACGGTGTGGTTGTATTCCGAAAAAAATCTGTCGTACATATACATGAGTTCACATTGTCCAACCGCCGCACACGCCTGTTTCGAGGGGATGTCTTGCGGCCTTTCGCGTAATCCAAGTTTTCCTACACCAACCGCTATTGCCCCCGAAGTCACGACCAAAAGCTCTATGCCGGAATTTTTAATGTCCGCCAAAACTTTGACTATCGACTCGATTTTAAAGATGTTTGGGTGTCCCGTGTTGTGGGTTAGGCTGCTCGTGCCTATCTTTATAACAACTCTTTTGTAGCTTTTCATTGAAAAAGTCTCTCGTTTCATATTAACTTTAAAATAAAATTATACAATAAAAACAACTTTAATTCAAACATTAAAAAGTTAAATGTGTGGATAAAGGCGCCACTTAACTTTTTAGATATCTCCCCCACCAACGGTGTTGCCTTTAGCGGGGGAGATATCTAAATCAAATCTTTTTTCCCACTCCCTAAAAACATTGTATTGCGGTCACTCATACTGTCGAAAAACCTCTATTGTAAAATCGAGTTTCCTCAAAAAAACGGTTGTATACCGTTTGCACAAACACAATGGGTGGTCTGTAGTAGGGAGCGACGCCCTCGTCGCTCCGTCCTCATCGCCAAACCAAACCGCAGGGCAACGGTTCTGCTCTTGCTACTTGGTGATGTCGATGTAATTGCGGGAAATTTGCGGAGCGTCGCCCTCGTCGCTCCGTCCTCATCGCCAAACCAAACCGCAGGGCAATGGTTCTGCTCTTGCTACTTGGTGATGTCGCTGTAATTGCGGGAAATTTGCGGAGCGTCGCTCCCTACCGCTCTGTTGCGATTTCGCGCAACTTTTTTAGCAAGAGCTTTTTTGACACCCTAAAGCGTTCGCTTTGCAAACTCTTTACGTTCGCAGATATTTAATAGCCTCCGTTCCGGCTATCGCTCCGTCTGAAACGGCTTTCGAGATCTGTAAAAGTCCGCCTATCGTATCGCCGGCGGCGTATAACCCCGGAACCGCCGTCGCCATTTTTTGGTCTACGACTATCTTTCCGTTTAAAACCTCGGCGCCGAGTTTTCGCGCAAAGTCGGAACTTCCGGCTATGCCAAGGGCGACAAACAAGCCGGAAACGTCTATTTCGCTTGCGTCGTCAAAAACTAGCTTTTCGACCGTGTTAGAACCTTTAACCTCTTGTATCTTTTTTTGTGTTTGTATTATATTTTCCGGTATCGTGGCGGTAAAAGGTTCGCCGTTTGAAGCTATGTAGACTTTGTTCGCAACGTGTGAAAGTTCTTCCGCTTCTTCAACGGCATATTTGCCCGACCCCAAAACAACAACATCTTTCCCTTTATAGAAAAAAGCATCACACGTCGCACAATAGCTTACGCCTTTTCCCTCGAATTCGGCTATGCCTTTAATGTTTGGCCTTTTTCTTGCCGCGCCCGTCGCAAGGATTAAAGCGTCGGCGTTATATTCAAAAAGCGTTGTTTTAACCACAAAGTTTTGCTCATATCCAATGTTTATAACCTCGTCCGTGACAACCTCAACACCAAGGCGTTTTGCGGACAAAATGCCGTTTTCCAAAAGTTTTTCCCCCGAAACAGGTTCGGCAAAACCATAGTAGTTTTCAATCTTTTCCGCTTTAACAAGCGCGCCACCGTCCATTCCGATTATCGTTGTGTCAATCCCTGCGCGAACAAGGTAAAGCGCCGCAGAAATTCCGGCGGGACCTTTGCCAATTATAACAGCTTTTTTCATCTTTTTATTTTCCTTTGTTGATTTTTGAAATTAAATAATTGTGTCTTTTTTTTGATGTACAAGGCTTTTGTTGTATGATAAACTATACTTAAGATTATTATACACGAAAGGCAGAAAAAATAAATGTCTAAAAGAGTTTTTTTAATAGTTGTCGACAGTTTTGGCATGGGCGAACTTCCCGACGCCGCCGAATTTGGAGATGTCGGCGCAAACACGCTTAAAAGTGTTTCGACAAGCGATAAACTAAGCGTCCCTGTCCTAAGCTCGCTTGGCCTTTTCAACATCGACGGAGCGACAGGGCGACCAAAGGAACAAAACGTTATCGGGTCGTTTGCGCGACTTGCGGAAAAGTCGATGGGCAAAGACACGACTATCGGACATTGGGAGATAGCGGGGGTTGTTTCAAGCCGCGCTCTTCCGACCTATCCCGACGGTTTTCCGCGCGAAATTATGGAACAGTTTGAAAAAGCAGTCGGCAGAAAAACCGTCTGCAACCTTCCGTATTCCGGAACCGAAGTCATAAACGACTACGGCGAACACCATATGAAAACGGGCGACTTAATCGTCTACACCTCGGCGGACAGCGTTTTCCAAGTTGCGGCACACGAAGAAGTTGTTCCGATTAAAGAACTATATGAAATCTGTGACACGGCAAGAAAGATCTTGACCGAAAGCAAGACCCACGCCGTTGGGCGAGTTATCGCGCGCCCGTTTATCGGAAGCGACAAAACAAACTTCAAAAGAACGACCAATCGCCACGATTATTCTATCGACCCTCCCGGCGACACTATGCTTGACATCGTTTCAAAATCAAACCTTAGCACTATCGGTGTCGGAAAGATATATGATATCTTTAACGGTAAAGGGGTTACGGAAAAGATACTCTCTAAAGGCAACGACAACGGAATGGATGTTACTATCGACCTTGCTAAGAGGGATTTCGCTGGGCTTGCGTTTATAAACCTTGTCGATTTTGACATGGTTTTCGGACACAGAAGAAACATAGACGGTTATGCAAACTGTCTTTCCGAGTTTGACGCAAAACTTAAACAATTTATGCAACATCTTCGACCTGACGATATCTTGATGATAACCGCCGACCATGGGTGCGACCCCGGTTTTACCAAAACGACCGACCACACGAGGGAATATGTTCCGCTTATTGTGTACGGCGAAAAGGTTAAACAAGGGATTAACCTCGGAACACGTGAGAGTTTCTCCGACGTCTCGGCAACGGTTGTTGACTATCTTGGCATTTCAGCCCCACAACTTTTCGGGGAAAGTTTTTTAGGCGAAATTTTGGTGTAATGTCAACAACAATATTTTAATATAAGAAACTCCGCCCGCAAGGCGGAGTCAGGGTGTCGAAAAAAGGTGCACCTTCTAAAATTTTGCACAAAATCGTGGTAGCGCGGTAGGGAGCGACGCCCTCGTCGCTCCGCAAGTTTCCCGCAATTACAGCGGCATCACCAAGCAATAAGAGTAGAACCGTTGCCCTGCTGTTTGGCTGTTGCTGTTTGGTTTGACGACGAGGACGGAGCGACGAGGGCGTCGCTCCCTACGTTCCACCTATTATATTTGTGCATTTTGATGAAACACAATTTTGTGATAGGCGTTCTTCGACAGTCTGAAACTCCGCCCGCAAGGCTGAGTCAGGGTGTCAAAAAAGGTGTACCCTCTAAAATGTTGCACAAAACCACAATAGAATTTGTAGGGGATGGCGTCCTCGACATCCCGTTTTTAGGGGATTTGTGGTGATTTTTCGGGTCGTCGGGGACGCCGACCCCTACATCCCACACATTATATTTATGCAAAATGCCGAAGCACAATTTTGTGATAGGCGTTCTTCGACAGTCTGAAACTCCGCCCGCAAGGCGGAGTTTCTTTATATGCAAAAACCGCCGAAACTTTTCGGCGGTTTTGAAATTTTTGTTAAGGTATGTTGTTTTTAATATGGTTGTTCCGGCATGACTATTGCGGCGATTATGTAAAACAACAAACTACTACCCGCAAAAAGCAACAATACAATAAACCCCAAACGTACAAGCGTTGAGTCAAACCCAAAATATTGAGCAAATCCACCGCACACACCAAATATTTTTCTGTCCGTTATAGATCTGTAAAGTTTTTTGTTTTCCATCTTAAGAAATCCTCGCTAAATATATAAAATATCTGTAAAGTTTAAAATTTGAAAAATACAGCAGTTTTATACAACGCACAAAATTCATTTGGGGCAAAGGCGTCTTTAGCAACCGTTAAAAAAACAGATTAGTCTCGTTAAAGCTAAGATGCGCGCCCATAGTAAGCCCAACTACCATAAGCGACAAGCCAACCGCAAGGACTATCAAAATTCTAAGTAAATTTTTCATAGCCGATAACCGCTTACAAGAAGTTTTATACAAACTTGTTTTATTGATTTGAAAAATAACATCGACAATCTTCTTGCGCTTTCGATGATTAAAAACGAAACAAGAAAGTTGACCGTTGCAAATCCTGTGTAAAACAAGATGTTTGCAAGAGATGCCGGCGAAAAACCGTTTATAATCAAGACGACCCCAATAAGAGCCAGCGCAAAACCAAGAAAGACCAACAAAACCTCGAAAACAAATATTAAAATCGTAAGTATCGTTACCAACGCGACCAACAAAGTTGTTTTAAAGGATTTAATGGGCGTAAAACAGAGCGCAAAAAACAACATTCTAAGCGGAAGCTCGGTTGCGTTTTGCTCCGACTCGGCGACATATTCCCCAATGATCTTGGAAACGCAAGCCGCGGGAGATTTAAATTTTTTTAAAAGATAGCTTTCTTTATCTTTGTCCGCAACGGATAGTTGCTCTCGATAAAAAGAAAGGGCAGTCTCCTTTTTACTTTCAGGAAACCCCTTTAACCTATAGTCGATGTTTTGCAAAAATTTCTCACTGTTCATCATAGACCCTCTCTGGTTAATAAGGTGGGGCGAGGTGTGAAAAGAAACAGGGATATTGTCGTGTTAATGTGGTATGTATTTGCAAAATAATTATTGAATTGTTACTATTATATATCTAATTTATTTATTTGTCAAATTAAATCAAATTTTCTGTAAAAATTGTTGTAATCATACAGATAATATTAACAAACAGCTTGTTTTTACCTTTTTTTCAAAAAAACATATACAAAAACCGAGCTTTTTTGTCTTTTAGTTAGTTTATAATCTAGATATATTATTAATTGATTGTTGCTTAACGCACAGCGATGGCGAAAATTGTCAGTTGAGTTGTTTACATTTAACAGTAAAAACAAATTTTTTATTAAATTACTAATATTTTTATTAATTTATATCTTTTATTTGAATTATATCTATGTTATAATTTTAACGTAATTGTAAAGTAATTATTAATTTTACAAAAATATAACATATTATAATAGAGAAAAACGCTCCAAAAATTAGTAAAATATTGCATTTTCCATATATATCTCTATGTCAATGTCTTGAAAGGAGTCTGCTCGTGATAGTTTTTTGTAAAAACAAAGCGGTAACCGCAATGGTATTTGTTGTCGGAATAGGTTTGTTTTGCTGGCCTTTGCAAGGGCGAGCACAGCAAGTCACGCAAAGCGATGTTTTGACAGAAACATACACTCTTTCAAAAAGCGAGCAAGATTACATCGAAAGCATAGGCGTACTTGATGTTGCGTACTGTGAACAGAAGCTTGAACAAAACGACACGTATAACGAGTTTGGCGCCATGCGCGATTCTATCGAAATGGTTTTGGACGGTTTAGGCGTACAGCATAACTATGCAACTTTTTCGGGTAATCAAGAGGGATTAGAGCTTTTAAACAACAACACTGTAGACATAGTGTTGCCGTGTCCCGAATGTGTTCCCGTCTATATCGAAAACGGTTCAAAGTCAACCGACAGTTTTATGCAACTTCCCTTTATAATTGTTGCCAACCAAAACGATGGCCTAGACGAGTCGCCAAACAAAATTGCGGTTGTCGAAACATTTTTACATCTGCAACAGCTTAAATCAACCTACCCCGACAGCGAGATTGTGTTTTTTCCTGACATTGAACAATGTTATCTTGCGTTGGAAAACGGACAAGTTGATAGATTAATAGACAGCTTTTACGCTGCGGAGTATAAAATCGAATCTTCATACTACGACTACGCAGAGATAGTTGAGTTTACTTCGTTTGGACAAGATGTAATTTTTTTTGTGGATGAAAACAACCAAACGCCGTTGCTTGAAATTTTAAACAAAGGGGTAAACTCGACATTATCCTTTAAAAAAGATTCGATTGTTTATAAAAATCTAACCTCGACACACGAACGCGATATCTTCAGATATGTGTTTGCGCGGTACCAAAACGAGATTATTTTATCTATCTCGGCGCTTGCCGCCGGCATAATAATACTTTTGATTTTTATCCTTGAAAACCATAGGCTAACGAGAGAGAAACTTTGGGAAAAAGCTTATATGGACAAAAAAACCAACCTCCCAAACCTCGCACTTTTTAAGATTGAGTCTAAAAAAATTATCGAAAGAGTTAACACGAACAAATATAGTATTATCCAGTTTGACATAAAAAAGCTTTCGCTTATAAACGATTTGCACGGATACAAAGAGGGCGACAGGGTGATTTTGTCTTTACGTGACGAGATCAAAAAGTTAATAATCCCGAACGAAGATTATCTCGCAAGGATAAACGCCGACGTTTTCGTTGCGCTTATAAGCTACAAAAACCGCGACGAAGTAAACGTAAACGAGATTTTTGAGAACATTTCGCAAAAAGTTTACAAAGCGACGGGGCATTTTATCCAACTTTCGATAGGTGTATATTTTTGCGAACAACAAGGCGAGACGTTCGACGAGATAAACAAAAAGGTTATATACGCCCACAAAGAAGCAAAAAAGAATACAGCAAACATAAGTATATACGAATATGATGACTACGACCGGCAAAAGCTTGTTCGACAAAGCAAGATAGAAGAACTAATGCACGATGCGTTAGCAAACAAAGAGTTTTTGACATACCTACAACCGAAGTGCTCCGCTAAAACGGAACAGATTACGGGGGCAGAAGCGCTTGTAAGGTGGAAAACCGCGGACGGCGAATTTATAATGCCGGGCGAATTTATACCGCTTTTTGAAAAAAACAAGTTTATCGTACAACTTGATCTTTACATGCTTGAAAACGTAATAAAGACTATACGAAGTTGGATAGATCGAAAATTACCTACTTATAAAGTTGCGGTTAACTTTTCACGGTTACATTTCGAGGACAATAATTTTGCGAAAAAGATAGAAGATTTAATAAAAAAATACGACATTCCACCAAACCTTATCGAGATCGAGATAACCGAAGCAACGTTTTTAGACAGAGGAGAAAAAACTCGTCATATAATAAGCGAACTACATAGGATTGGCGTTTTGGTTTCGATGGACGATTTTGGAACGGGGTATTCGTCGCTGGGGCTTTTAAAAAGCATAGCGGTTGACTGTGTAAAACTCGACAGAAGCTTTTTTGAAACGTCGGACAGCACACGCGACAAGGCAAAGATTGTTATAGAGTCTATCATAGATCTTTGTAAAAAGCTCGAATATGAAACGGTTGCAGAGGGCATCGAACATCGCGGACAAGTCGACTATCTCAAAGAGTTGGGATGTGACACTATCCAAGGGTATATCTTCGGAAAACCAATGGAAATTAAACAATTTGAACAGCTTATAAGTTGACAGTTGATAGTTGATAGTTAATAGTGAATAGTGAATAGTGAATAGTGAAGGTGTCGCTAACGCGACTTATTTAATAGTTTTTAGTTTCACACTGAAAGTATGTAACACACTCAGACTGTCGAAAAACTCCTATTGAAAAAACACGTTTCGGCATTTTGCACAAACATAATGGGTGGGGGCGGATACCATCCGCCCGTTCCAAACAATCGCTAATGTGGCAAAAACCGTAGATTAATGGTTTTGTTATTACCATTTTTGTCGTTTTAATATCGCAACAACAGTAGTTGATATAATTTGTGCAACTAATGGCGGGCGGATGGTATCCGCCCCTACCCACGATTTTATGCAACATTTTTGAGGGTGCACCTTTTTTGACACCCTGCGTATGTAACACCCTGAGTGTGTACACTTTGTCTAACTTTAAAATTAAAGGAGAAAAAACCATGACAACAGCAATTATTATTGGGGTA
>CAYJJR010000079.1:0-10330 GCA_964370565.1 uncultured Oscillospiraceae bacterium
TAAATCGTATAATAAATTATATAAGTAATCGAAACGAAGTGAAGATTATTTATATAATGCGAAGCATTATATAAATTTGCCATGTGGCTTTGCCACGGCAATTAAAATCTAAATGCGCCTGCCAAAGGCAGATGCGCAATATAAATAATCCTGCGGATTATTTATAGATTATTAAACAATTCCCGAGATAACCATAGCTTTGCTGTCGCTGTTCCATGTTATTTCTTTACACATCATACCAGAATTTTCGTCATTTATCAAGGGGCAATATTCACATTGGTTATCTTTATTATAAAGTTTCTTGTGACAAGTTATCCCGCGAGTGTTTTCTATCTTTTCTCTTGCAGCCGAATTCATATAATATGGTTTGAAGTTTTCTTTGTTAACAACATATACCGGAAGTTCAAGGGATTCAAGCACCGCCATCGAATGCATCTTTTGATCTAATGTAGATTGAGCCAAAAAGCTGTTAAGCAAAAAAACCGATATTACCTTACATGTTTCGATCAAAGTGCTGTGTGCAGATGTTTTAAAGCTTTGCGAGTCTTCAATATTCTGTTCAAAACATATATACCCGTAAAGCAAGCTTCCATATTTTATGGCATACATATATCTAACGGTTTTTTTGTCATTGTTTTGTTCGATGACGAAATTTTCATTGCTAAAGAGTTGGTTCATTCCCATAACTTCTTGGATAGTTGCTGTTCTGTCGGTTGGAACCTCAAAATCTTTGTTTTCGCTCCAGTTGTACAGATGTGACATGCTGTGGTCTTCGTAATCAATCTTTAACACATGTGAGTTGCAGAATTTGTATTGTTCACATGTAAGGTGTAAAACCGAATGAACAGAGTTTTCAAGATCTTTTGTCGTGTAAAGTAACGAAAAAACATACTCTCTGAAATTGCTTTTTAAGTTTTTGCCAACACCTTTATCCTCAATTTCGGTTCGAGTAGATTTATATTGCGATTTTTCTTCGCCGGTGAAAAAGGTATATCCGTTTTTTCCGTCTGCCTTGGTGTTGTAAAGAGCAACGTCGGCGTTTTCGTAAATTACCTCAAAATCAGTTATATCTTCGGTAGTCGCGATTCCAATACTTGCCGAGATATTAACCGTTTGATCTTTTTGTTTATATGCTTTTTGGAACTTTTCACAAACAGATTTGGCTCGTTCTTCCAAAACTTCTTTACTTTTATAGTTTTTTAAAAACACAAAGAATTCATCTCCGCCAACACGTCCAATAATATCGCTTTTTTGAAAGATTGATTTTAACGCATCGCTGAGTTGAGACAAAACCGCGTCTCCGTAAAGGTGTCCAAACGTGTCGTTGATAGACTTAAAGAAATCGACATCGATAATCATCAAAGCTCCGTTTTTAAACGAACTACCTTTAAGAAACTTTTTTATCAAAAGTTCAGTTGTTTTTTTGTTATAAAGACCGGTTAGACCATCTCGTTGACCGGCTATTTCGGTTTGCTTAACAAACTCATAAAGTTTAACATAAGCGTTTACCCTTGCTTTTACGATACTGTCTTTAAAAGGTTTTGAAATATAATCAATGGCGCCAAGTTTCAAGCCTTTTTCTTCGCTTTCGTCATCCCCAAGACCGGTTATAAATATTACCGGTATCGTATGATACTCGTCGCTTGCTTTTAGTTTTTCAATTATTTGAAAACCGTCAAGTTCGGGCATAATAATATCGAGAAGAATAAGATGAGGTTCGGTTTGTTCAAGAATTTCAAACATCTCTTTGCCACTTGAAGCACAAAGAACATCGTGTTCATCACCAAGGAGCTTCATTATATACATTCTATTTACTAAGCTATCATCAACAACTAAAATTTGTTTCATTAAAATCTCCTGTTAAACGAAATTTAATTTCGCTTATTAATATTATTATCATATACTGAATGAATAATTAAATACTATCATTTTTATTAATATAATATTAACAAATTGTAGTTTGAAAATCAAATAAAATCGGACATTTTTTAAAAAAACTTTTATATAATTCAATTGGAGTTTTTTGCAAATGGACATGTTTTCAAAATATAATATATACTCACTTGAAAAAAAATATATTAATTGATAAAATAACTGTAAGGATAAAGAAAAGATTATTCACAATTTTTAATAAGGAGAGCATAATGCAGATATATTATTTTACAAGAACAGGGAACTGTGGGAGGATTGCGGACGAGATAGCAAAAAGCAAAAATCTTACAGCTTTTAAAATTGATGACGGAAAAGACTGGAGCGGCAAGGTTAACTTTGTAAAAGCCGGAGCTATGTCGGCAAAACGCGAATCGCTTTCCGTTACATGTCAAGCTGTTGACGAGACGGGGGAAATTATAGTTGTGTTTCCTATTTGGGCGGGAACATTTCCACCGGCAGTTAGAGGATTTTTGAAGATGGTTGATAACAAAAGGGTGACGGCGGTTGCGGTTAGCGCTGTTTCAAGCCTTGGAAAAGACGAACAAGACTTGTTTGGTAACTTTTACGAAACAAAGGGCAAGGTTACGGCTGCGCCACAACAACTACTTTAAAAATAAGCTGTTGTTTAAATCAAGTTATTTATCGGTGTGGGCATGCAAATTTTCTTTTGAGATAAACTGCCTATATATACAAGCAATTTAATATATTATAGTTAGGAGATTTTTGATGAAACTTCAAAAAAATTTACAAATTGCATTTTTAATTGTCGGAGCGCTTGTTGCATTGGAATTCATCTTTGTGCGAGGGCTTTTCACGTGGCTTATTGCAGTTTTTGCAATTATAGCGGTTGGAGGCATTAACGTAGTAGTTAATGCAATAAAAAAAGAATGGCTTCAATCGGCACTGTTTCTTTTGTGTACAATAGCATTGTGCATGGGGTATTTTGCGATCATTTAATTTTGGTTGAATAATTTTTAATAATAAAAAAAGAAAGAGAATAAAACTATGTTTTCGGATTACATTGATACAATTGAATTTTTAAACAAAATCGACCCTGAAGTTGCAAAACCTATGCAAAAAGAATTTGTGCGCCAAAACTCTAACATCGAACTTATTGCTTCAGAAAACATCGTGTCGCCGGCGGTAATGGCGGCTATGGGAAGTGTTCTTACAAACAAGTATGCCGAAGGATACCCCGGCAAACGTTACTATGGCGGATGTTACTGTGTGGACGAGGTTGAAGATATCGCTATCGAACGCGCCAAACAACTTTTTGGAGCAGATCATGCCAACGTTCAAGCACATTCCGGCGCAAACGCTAACATGGCGGCTTATTCCGCTGTTCTGAACTACGGCGACAAGGTTGTCGGAATGAGCCTTTCAAACGGCGGACATCTTACCCACGGTTCTCCTGTTAACGCCTCGGGTAAGTTATATGAATTCCACCCTTACGGCGTAGACCAAAACGGATTTATAGACTATGACGAAGTTGAAGCTGTTGTTAAAAAAGTTTCTCCGAAACTTTTGGTTGCGGGCGCTTCGGCTTATCCGAGAAAGATAGATTTTAAAATTATGGGTGAAATTGCGAAACGTAACGGCGTTTTGTTTTTGGTTGACATGGCACATATTGCTGGGCTAGTTTGTGCAGGGGAGCACATGTCTCCAATGCCATATGCCGACATCGTTACAACCACAACACACAAAACGTTAAGAGGACCAAGGGGTGGTTTAATCCTTTGCAAAGAAGAGTTTAAAAAAGCGGTTGACAGCGCGATTTTCCCCGGAAATCAAGGTGGCCCTTTAATGCACATAATCGCTTCAAAAGCTGTTTGTTTCAAGGAGGCGTTAAGCGACGAGTTTAAACAATATCAAAAACAAGTTGTCATAAACGCAAAAACACTAGCACAAGCTTTGATTAATAACAAGATAAATCTAGTTTCGGGCGGAACGGACAATCATCTTATGCTTATCGACCTTTCGGCAACAGAAGTCACGGGCAAAGAGCTTGAACATCGCCTTGACGAGGTTAACATAACAGCAAACAAAAACTCTATTCCAAACGATAAACAAAAGCCTTTTGTAACAAGTGGCTTGCGTGTTGGAACGCCGGCAGTCACCACAAGAGGATTTAAACAAGGCGAAATGGAATCGATTGCTGAGTATATAAGCAAAACAGTATATGACTTTGAAAATAGCAAAGGCTCGGTTAAAAATCAAGTTAAACAACTTTGCGCAAAATTCCCTATTTACAAATAAAAAAAATCATCACCTTTGGTGATACCGTCGGTGATGCCTTCGGTGATGATTTGGGAAATACTCCTTGTCGAACTTCGTGCGCCATTTTGCACCAATGGCGCAAAATCGTAGTATTTCTAAACTTTAAAGCTGCATCTAATAAAAATAAATTTTTGTTTAATCACAGCGTGGGGTGTTGCGCCTTAACTCTGTGGGAGTGGAAAAAAAGAGTTGATTTAGATATCTCCCCCGCCTTTGGCGGGGGAGATATCTAAAAAGTTAATCAACGCCTTTATCCACACCCCATTCTGCGATTAAAGTGACTTATAAAAAATAAAATGTGTAGGAATGGTTACAAGATGTTACAACCACTTGCAAACGCACTTAGGCCGAAAACTCTCGATGATGTTTTCGGTCAAAAACATCTTTTGGGAAAAGATATGGTTTTCAGAAAGATGGTTGACAAGAAAAAAATACCGAACATGATATTCTACGGACCGCCGGGGGTTGGCAAAACAACTGTCGCCGGAGTTATCGCCGCGTCGTGTGATATGCAACTTTTTAAACTTAATGGAACAAACGCCGGAACGAGCGATATAAAAGAGGTTATCGCAAGCAGTTCGACGCTTTCGGGGGTTAACGGAACACTTTTATACCTCGACGAAATTCAGTATCTTAACAAAAAACAACAACAATCGTTGCTTGAGTGTATAGAAGATGGGAGCATAACTCTTGTAGCCTCGACGACAGAAAACCCATATTTTTATGTATATGGTGCGTTGCTGTCGCGTTGCACCGTGTTCGAGTTTAAACCACTTGATTTTAATGACATAGAAAAAGCTGTGGTTCGGGCTATCGAAATTCTTGAAAAACAAGAAAACGTTAAATACCTTGTTGATAAACTTGCTATTGAGTATATATCGAAATCGTGTGGAGGAGACGTTAGAAAAGCGCTTAATATTGTCGATGTTGTCGCGGCGGCGGCAGAAAAAGACAAAGAGCAAAAAACAGTTTCGCTTGAGGCGGTAAAACAGGTTACCTCAAAAAGTGCAACGCGATATGACAGGGAGGACGACGTCCACCACGATTTGTTATCGGGGCTTCAAAAATCGGTGCGCGGAAGCGACCCTGATGCCGCGATACACTACCTTGCCCGTTTGATTGAAGCGGGGGACATAATCTCCCCGTGTAGAAGGCTTTTAGTCATGGCGAGCGAGGATGTGGGGCTTGCTTATCCAATGGCTGTTGCAATTACAAAGGCGTGTGTCGACAGCGCGTTGCAATTGGGGCTTCCCGAGGCGCGAATACCGCTTGCCGAGGCGACAGTTTTGCTTGCAACTTCTCCCAAAAGCAACTCGGCTTATCTTGCGATTGATGGCGCCTTGAACGACGTACGACAGGGGAACTATTCCGATGTGCCTAACCATTTGAAGGGCTCGGGATACAGTGGAGCACAAAAATTAGGGCGCGCGACCAACTATATCTATCCACATGATTTTAAAAACCACTACATAGATCAACAATATATGCCCGATGTTTTGGTTGGGGAAAAATACTATGATTTTGCACAAAATAAAACCGAACAGGCCGCAAAAGCTTATTGGGACGAAGTTAAAAAGAAATAATAGTTATACGACTTATGTTCAAGCGAGTTAATAGGGTATGCATTTTAAATATCGGAAATACATACCAATGGGAGTGGAACAAAAGAGTTGATTTAGATATATCCCCCGCCGGCGGCAACACCGTTGGTGGGGGATATATCTAAAAAGTTAATCAACGCCATTGTCCACACCCATACCGATTATCTGCTGTTTTTTTACTTTGATTACCAATATAATGAGAAGTTTATGAATAAATTATAAAGCAATTTTAATGTTCGACATTTTTCGACAAGTTTCTCAATTTTTTGCTGTTATTATAAGGGAAAAAAGAAGGAACTTAAGATTATGTTTACCAATTACATCATCCACGAGACAACTATTCTTAACGAACAAGGGCAAGTATTTAAAACTTATGGCTTAAAAAACACTCAGATAACGGTAGAAGACATTTCGACAGAACAGAATTTTGTTGAAAATATAGTTGAGATTTTTAACTTGATGGAAGTTGAAGGATGTCATGTGTATGATGTAATTGAAAATCTTCTACAATAATTTTAGTTGAAATTTACAGAACTATCGCTTTTCAAAAAGATAGATTGAAAAAAATATTGCACAGAATTATGCTATCGCTTGTGGGGGATGGCAATGCCAACTATATTGTCGGTCTCGACATCTCGTTTTAAGGAGTTTGTGGTGAATTTCGGGTTTGTCGGCAACGTCTACTGCGTAGCCACCGAGCAACGTCTACTGCGTAGCCACCGAGCAACGTCTACTGCGTAGCCACCGGGCAACGTCTTCTGCGTAGCCGGCGCCACCCCCTACATTTCACTCGTTCGATTTATCTATTTTTGTCAAATAAGGTTTTTAAATATAGGTTTTTCGCCAGTCCGCTGTGTACACACAAATTAAATATACATTTTTTTAAAAATTTCTGATTTATGTATTGACAAATATCAATAAAAAATGATACAATATCACTCGCAGTTGATTTGCGAGTGTGCTGGAATCGGCAGACAGGCACGTTTGAGGGGCGTGTGTCTTATGGCGTATGGGTTCAAGTCCCATCACTCGCACCATGTATTTCGTCGCAAGCTCATCTAGAGTTTGTGACGTTTTGCTTTATATAAATTTATGTATTTACTATAACTTTTTATTTTGCTTTTACGATATGAAAGAGGTTTATATTTCTTTATGAAGAATTTTATAATATTGGCTATCAAAGGGTTTATTATGGGTATTGCCAACATAATTCCGGGCGTAAGCGGCGGAACGCTTGCTTTGACGCTTGGTATTTATGAGGATTTAATCCATGCGGTAGGACATTTTACAAAGAGTTTTAAAAGAAATATTAGATTTTTAGTTCCCGTTGGGTTGGGTCTTGGAATCTCAATACTTACGATGAGCGGTGTAATCAAATATTCTTTTCAGTACTATCCGTTGTTAACCGCAATATTCTTTACCGGTCTTGTGGCAGGAGGAATTCCAAGTATCAGCAAGAGCGCAAAGCCGTTTGATGTAAGCAACAGAAAATTCTCAAATTTTTTAATATTTATTTTGGCTTTTTCACTTGTTATAGGAATGGCTATACTTGAAACAATGCGTCCGGAAACGGTTGGAGAGTTGCAAAAACTTGATTTTGGCTCGGCGGTTTCGTTTATACTTGTTGGGATAATAGTTGCGGGAACAATGATTTTACCGGGGGTTAGCGGTTCGCTTCTCTTGATGCTTTTAGGACACTACGACAACATACTTGCGGCCATTGTTTCGCTCGCAACGTTTAAAGATTTTTTATATAACTTTACAATGCTTTCACTATACGGTATCGGAATTTTAATAGGCCTAATAGGAATGGCTAGACTAGTTGAGTTTCTTTTTGCAAAGTTTAGGCAAAAAACCCTTTTTGGGGTCTTAGGGTTTATGTATGCTTCGGTTTTATCGGTTCCTATCGTATCGTTGCATGATGCCACTTTCACCATCGATTTTCTTTCAATAATTATTTCACTTGTGCTTTTTGTGTCCGGATTTTTAATAGCTTATAAGCTAGGCGACGAAAGCGATAAATAAAAAAATATAAACAAATCAATTAAAAACGACGCGGTTTCGAGAAACTCTTGAAACCGCGTCGTTTTTGGCGCCTTATAAATTTTATTATATTTCGTTATTGGTTAGCTGTTAAATCGTTTTTTTATCTCGGATTTTAAAGGTTTATCTACAAACAGATACAGTCCTATTGCAATTATTACACAACTTAATATAGAGATTAACGCGCCCCAGCCGTAGTTGTAAAGACCGAATATAAAAAGTGGTATCGATGTGAAACTTATTGCGGTTACCGTTAGAAGATAGCCGAAGTATTCAGAAAAATGGCCTTTGTTCCTAATCGCCAAAATGGTTAGATAAAGAAGAACACTAAGCGTTAAAAAAGGGAATACAAAGTCGGTCGACCAAAAGCGCATGCCTGTTGAATAATCAATTACGACCACGAGTGAGCTTATCAACATATAGGTGTACACGACCTTTGAACCATATCTTTTTTTGTTGGTTTTTATAATCATGTACAAAGCAAAGCTGCATATGACGGCACATGAAACGATAATCGACCATATAATGTCGCCTTTGTCATAGGTGAATATATTTATATAAACACAAATGATAATAGATGCTGCTGTTATGAAGTGTGGGATGTTGTTAATTGGTGAAAACTTGTTTGATATTTTTTTGTATTCCGGAAATTCAACAAAAGTTTCACCTATCGGTTGCATTTGCGCTTGACAAAGTGGGCACAGCGTTTCGCTTTCATAGACAAAAACGTTACAGTTATCACATCTATTCATAATCGTCCCCCCACATGTTGGAATAAACAGATACAGAAACCCCGGTTATCTTAACAATAGAACTGAAAAATTCCTTCATTAACCCTGAATCTTTTATGTTTCTTGTAAAGTTAACGCTTAGTTTGTCCTCAAACGAACAAATCCCACAGTTAATAGGTTTTTTTGCGGTGGGGTATAGAAATATTTCGGTATGTTCGATGTATTTTTTTACTCCGTCGGGAAAACTAATCGGCCCTAGGTTTGAAATTGACATGGTTTTTTTAATGTCGTCTATAAAATTATACCCTATTGGAACGATTAGATTTTTAAAGATAAGCGGAGTATATCTTGAAAAAACATTTTTTGAAATGTTAAGTTTTTTAACCGAACTGTCGATAAGGTGTTCTTGGTCACCGGCGGATTTGAGCTGTTCGCTAACGATGTCAAGAAGTTTTTCAAACGTAATATCGTCCGACATGCTACAGCCGACACTTATAACGCCAAAAAAATTCTTTAATGTTTTTGAGTCAAACAGCTTTCTAAGATTTACCGGAACCGCAATAACTATCGGTTTTTTGTCGGCTGAATTTTTTTGCATATTAACATAGATTGACATAATCATGTTTGCGGTTAAAAAAGCTGTTATGCTGCAGTTTTTTTGCTTACAGTACCTTTTAAGTTCGTTTACCGAAACAATACCGGTTATAACACTGTTTCCTTTTCGTCTAAAATGTTTTCCTTTTATTAAAAATGAATTTTTAGAGGAGATGTCGTTTTTTTGCTTTTTGCGTTTAATCTGTGCGTTGCCAAAATGTTCAATAAAACTATCGCCATCATTTGTGTCGGTTTCGTTGAACAAGAGAATTTTTCCTTGATGATCTACATTTCCATGTTTAATACAAAGATAGTAGTAGACTAAAGATTTAAGATACTCGACAACTCCGCTTCCATCGGTTATTGAATGGAAAGCTTCGATAGAAATTCTGTTTTTATAATACAAAACTTTTATTATATAGCCTTTGTTTTCAAAAGAAAGTATGTCGTTACAGGGGGATTTTTTTTCTTTTGCAACGGTGAAGTGGATGTGGTTTTTGTCAAAATAATGCCAGAAAAAACCCCTCCTCAATCTTAAAAAAAACAGAGAATATCTTTCGTATATCATGTTAACCGCAAGTTGTAAGATTTTTTTGTCAACCTCTTCGTTTAAAACTACCGATAATCTGTAAACAGAAGAATTGTTCTTACTTCTCACTGAAGGAAAAAGCTTTGCGGCGGCATCGAGTTTGTTGTAATTTTCCAAATTTTTCGCCTTTCTATAAATTCGCCACACGGCGAATTTTTAGTCTTGAATATTTATTATAACACAAAATCAATTAGTTAAAATTAAAAATGCAGAAATACAACGATTTTTGCACAAACAGTGCAAAATGACGAACGAAGTTCGGCAAGGGGTATTTCCAATAGCTTCACTGAAGGTGAAGATTATTTATAATTAGATGTAGCTTTAAAATACAGAAATACAACGATTTTTGCACAAACAGTGCAAAATGACGAGTGAAGCGAGTCAAGTAGTATTTCCAATAGCTTCACCGAAGGTGAAGACTATTTATAATTAGATGTAGCTTTAAAATACAGAAATACAACGATTTTTGCACAAACAGTGCAAAATGACGAACGAAGTTCGGCAAGGGGTATTTCCAATAGCTTCACCGAAGGTGAAGATTATATATGTATTATCACCAAAAA
>CAYJJR010000080.1:0-9925 GCA_964370565.1 uncultured Oscillospiraceae bacterium
TGCAAAATGGCGAACGAAGTTCGACAAGGAGTATTTCCCAAATCTTTACCGTAGGTAAAGATTATTTATATTAAAAAAAACGCCAAACCACAAGATAATTTTGTGGCTTGGCGTTTTTAAGTTTACTATTTCTGCATCATCATTATCTTCATCTCTTGAAGTTGAAGATTTGCTATTTGTGAATATATATCTGCTATCGGGGATATATATTTAGATTGAATTTCTCCCATAGCGCTTTGGTGGGTTAGGCTTTGTTCTTTAAGGTCGCGTCTTCGGTCGCGTTCGATATCGTTTCGCTCTCGTTCATAATCGGTTGTAAGTTTCAAAACATGGCTTTCGGCGGGGCCTCCCGAATAGCCGCTTGAAGACAATATCGACGGAAGTTTTTTAAGGTTTTGTTCCTTTCCGATATACGCGCTTTTGAGCGCAGTGTTCGAAGTGTCGTCTATCTGTTCAATACGATATTGGTTTGTCTCGGTTTGCGTATTTTTTTCCGACGTTCTGCTTTGTTCAAGCTGTGAAATTGCGCCGTATAGCGCGCCGTAGTCAACCATTTCTATACCTCCGTTGTTTCACATTGAGTTCCGAATATCTCTGCAAGATGCCCCACAAGGTTTGCCGCTTGTTTGCTTAAATCAAACATTAAGACGTTATATTTTTTTTCAGTTGAAATTTGTTGTTCGTTTAGATACAAAAGGCTGTACTCTTGCGCTGTTGAAGAATTGACGACGTTGTCTGAGAACACGTAACAATGTCGAACGGGGTCAACCCTGCCGTTTGAATCGTTTGTTCCGCGCCTAACCTCGAAGTGAATATGCGATCCAAACGAATAACCGCTGTTGTTCATATTTGCTATTTGTTCGCCTTGTTTGACGCTGTCGCCAACTTTAACCTTTGCGGAACCTTTAAGGTTGTGGGCACAAAGTGTCCAGATGTTGTATCCTAGTTCGTCCTTTCCGTGGTGGATTATGATATAGTTTCCATAGTTGCTATAGCTTGTGTTGTTAACTTGATTATCAACAACAGCAACAACTGTTCCGTCTGCCGGCGCGATAATCGGAACGTTTGCGCCGCCTTGATTCGAATTCCAAGCGTTGTCTATCCCTTTATGGGAGCTACTAAACCCCCTTGAAAACGCGACATATTTTGTTGGATATCTAAGTATCATACGCCCTCCTTAAAGTTCGTGGTTTACGTTGTCTAAATTTTTTTCGTTTGCTAAAACCTCTGTCGTTTTGCCACTTAACGCGTCAAGATATCGGTCGGCTTCTTTGGCGTTGCTTGAAAAACTGTTGTTGCCCCACCACGCCCAAACCGACGCGATAACCGTTGCAAAGCTGTTTACAAGGCTTTCGATGACAGTGTCGTCAACCTCGATTATCGGCATGTCGAAGATTAATAGAACTTGGTTTACGAGCGCCAAAATTAATGTGGCGGTTCTTATAAAAGTTGTTGTATTTCTTGTCATTTGTTTTATTCCTTTCTTTTTTCGGCGGACATAACCGCTAGTTTTTTTTCGTTTTCGGTAATTCTTTGTTCATGTGAATCGATCTTTTTCCAAACCTTTTCGTCGTTTGCGGTAGTTCGCTTGGCTATTTCCTCAAACTTTTCGTCGAGCGACGTTATGTTACAATTAAGCTCGGTTATGCTTTTGGTAAGCTTTGTTATCGGCGTCGAAACCGTTATTATAAACCCGACAACGGTCGCAATAACGATAAATATTCCCCATTCGGTCATAACGTTATTCCTCCGATTGGTCGTCGGTTGGGGGGCTTTCCGTTATGCTTAAAATCTCGTCGTGTTCAAGCTTTGTTATAACCCCAAGTCGAAGATATGCGGCAAGGTGTAACGGGGTTACAAACCCTCTGTTATACCTCATTTTAATTTGGTCAAACTTTGTCATTTGTTGTTTCTCCTTTCTATAGTGTTTCGTAATACTAGTGTTTTTAAACTATCTCAAGTTCCAAAACTCTTAAATCAAGTTCGGTTAACATAAGCCCGTTTTCAAGCGTCGAAATATCAAGCTCCGTTATCATCATTCCGTTTTCAAGCGTCGTTATATCAAGATCGGTTATACCAAACTCAAGCTGCTGCTCGGAAGCTAATAGATTATAATCTGCATAGTTTGAAACCTGTTTAAGCTTTTTTTTCGTTTGTAAAAGCTCGCTGCTAAGATATTCTGTTTCTGTCATTTTTACACCTTACTTTCCATATACCCTAAAGTCTTTTAGCCAACCGGTATGTGATAGATATGTATAAGTTAGATACGCAACTACTTTTATATATTTAACCTTTGTAGAGGGAGTTGTTATATATACTTGGCTTAATTTGTTTTTGTACGAATCTTGTCCAATATAGTTCCATTCCACGCCGTCTACCGAAGAATGAAGTTCAACTACGAAGTTTGGACTTGTTGCCGAATCATATTTATACATTGATAGAGTTGATTGGAATTTGTAAAGCCAAATTGCATCGTTAAACTCATATATGGTTGACACAGTCTGCTCCGAAATTACATCTACTTGTGTTGTTGTGCTTGCATCAAAAACTACATAGTGTGCCGAGGGGGAGACAAATCCGGTAGGGGAGTTCCACGAAGTCATGTTTGGAATTGTTCTCGGAAGTGACGCGTCAAGAATAGCACGCGCGAGAGGAGTATTAAGAACGGTCTGTTGTATAATCGCAAGCGATCTATACATATATTCAAGTGCGTTTTCGCTGTTGATAAGATTGGTTAAGATAGCCTCGTTTTCCATGATCTCTGTTAGCGTTAGCTTTTGCCTAATTCCGGCACAACGAAGCCAGATTGAATGGTCGTCTATCGGAAGAACTAGTTTCCCGTCTGGAATATCGTCATATCCTTGGCCAAAAGGATATAGGTAAACCCGTGTAACTTCCTGTTCCTCTTCAAACGTTTGATATTCGCGTTTCATCATAGCGATAACGTTCTGTTTAAGATACCCGAAAACCGTCGTCTCTCCTCCGCTGTTTATCGTTGTTGCCAAAAGACCGTTTACTTTTATCTCGTCGTCTATGTTAAAATCTTCTGTCGGGATAAATCTTATGTTGTCGCCAAATCCGTTAAGCTCAACAACCCCTTTTGTTCGCAAAAATTCCGTGTCGGCCTCTGGGTTTTTAACCACAACATCTATCCTTTTGTTTCCGGTATCGATTTTTACAACAAGTCTTATAGCGTTAGCGAAGTAGAGCTCTCCTGATTGATTTATAACGGCATCGGTAGTCAAAAACTGTCCGTCGGGATTATAGACCGAGAACGGTTCGGATATGTCTTGTATTTTTATCGTCTGGCCTTCTTCTATTAAAGACGAGTTCTCAAACTCGGCGTAATATACGTCGGTTGTCGCAAGATTTAAAAGGGTGTGTGTTGACGATTCAAACGAATAACCTGCTTGAGCTACATTCCCTGAAAAAAACGTTATATTTTTAATCGTTGGATTGACGGCGGCAAGCGCTTTTTTCCCCGACAATACATAACCGTTTTCAAGAGGTTTAGCGTTGCTTTTTTGCGCCCAGTACCGCTCGCCCCCAACATAATACTCGTCGTTAAATCCGTTGGAATCTCTCGCGGCAAGTACTAAAATTTTTGTCGTTTCAGGCTGTGTTTCGATAGAAAACCGCGCTTCGGTTCGGTTGAACTCATAAAGTTTTAAACCGTTGTCTGCTTGTTTGGAAGACAACACCTGTTTTGTCCCACCTTCGTCGACATAATCAATCTCTCGCATGTCGCCCGACCCTATCTTTTCGATAGTTTCGTCAAGCAATATTTTCGAAACATAATCGGTTTTAATGTCTTCAACAAGGGCGTTGTACTCGGGGATTATAAGGTCTTTCGATAGTTCGTCAAATTTTGTTTGCATGTCAAGCGTTTGAAGCGACGGGATGTCGGGTATGCCTATAACACCATAGGTATCGTCGCCGGGGAACAACTTTTTGTCGTTAGGTTTTTTTAGTTTTTCAAAATCTATCGTGCGTTGGTCAATAGCCATATTTTATAGTGATCCTTTCTTTTGGTTTTAAATATGTTTTCGCCAAAGCTTAAAGTCATAACTCTAAAAACTCAAGGTTTGCTTCGTACAAAGCTATCGCCTCGTTTATGTTGCTGTTTTCAAATATAAGCTGGATTTGTTTTCCGCTTGGCCTAATCGAGATAGTCTCGCTTATTGCCCGAGGAAAGTTAAGCGTTATAAACGAAAGGGCGGAAAACTGGAGGTTTATAAACGAAAACATCGACGGAATACTAAAATTTCCTAATAGTTTTTCTATCTTTCCGTCATACTCCGCCGAGATTGAAACTTGGGTTTTTTGATATGTTCCGATTAAGGCAGATACCTTTTTAAACTTCTTTTTAAAAGAGAAATCGCTTCCGAAAACGTTTGGTGTTTTCCAGTAACACGAATAGGCGCTTCCGTCGTCGTTATAGTTTTTAACGTCTTGTTCGTCTGCTTTAAACATCTTTATCTCGCCGAACGCCGTTCCAAAATAAAGGTTTCCTCCGTCTTCAAACAAAAGCCTTGCATTTATCCCTGTCCAGTAAAATGTTTCATACTGTCGTGTGCTGTACGGAAGGTTATGTTCAACAGAAACTTGTGAGCTATCCAAAAGAAATATATATCCGTTCGTTGCAACACAATAATAGTCGCCCCACAAAACTCCATACGCGTCTTCAAGAGAAAGCTCCATAAGCTTTCGCCTAAGGTAATATGAACGTTCTTGAGAATATTTTTCCCCTAAAACGTCGCTTGGCGTAAGCGCATACAACCCGTCTTTTGTAAGATAGATAGGTTCGGTTTTTACGTTTCCAATTGCGTAACGTGAAACCGCCCCTTTTCCTTGGTATGTTCCGTTTAAAACGAAGATTTCGTTACCGTCGCTGTCGTAAGCTCCGGCGCGAAGGATAACGTTTGTGTTGTCGGTTGTTGCCTTTAATAGCGTAACAAGAGAACTTTCCGCCACAGAGTATCCCATTATCTCGCCGCCGTCGGGAGCAAGTTGGTTGTACCAAATATCCCCCCAATATGTCGGGTCGTTTATCTCACAGTGGTAATCAAGGTTGTTTTTCGCTGCCGCAAAGATACGGTTTCTTGTGCCCGACGCGCCGTAAACTGTTGAAACAAGACAGTTGTTAATCTTGTCCGCGTAACCCTCAACCGTCTTGTAGTAGGTTACAACCACGTTATCTTCACCAATCCGAACTGGCTCACCCGGTGGTTCAACAAAAGTTATCGTGCCGTTTATCCTGTCGGCATAAAAATCGAGGTTTTCTTTTAGATTGACATAGTTTCCGTCGTGTGTTAAAACTTCGACGCGAATTTCGCGTTCGTCAAGGTTGTTTGCGCTAAGTTGGAACCTTGTTGCCGCCGGCACGAAATCTTCCGTTCCTTCTTCGCCTTTGTTGCCCGTCGATTGAAAGCTGTCTTTTCGTCCGGTTGAGATAAGGTTAATTGCCTCAAAAACTTCGCCGCCGCCCGTTGGTTCTCGCGCGATAGTAACTTTCGGAACCTTTCCAAGAGAGGTTAAAAGAGCCGACGTTAATGGCGTTTTATTGTCTTCGGTAACCGTTCTTTTTGTGATAACCCGACAACGATTAGAATCGAATATAAGAAGTTTTCCCGCAAGTTGAGACGACTTTGAAAATTCATTTGCTACATCATCAGCAAGTAGGGTGTCGTCCTTTATATCTTCGGTCAACGCGTCTAGATAAAGCTTTGTTCCGGCGTGTATAATTCGATATTTCTTATCGTTCTCGTCCGCAAAAAAATGAACTCCGTTTATCCTTTCGGGGTATATCTTAATCGTTTGATACCCCGTTCTTTTTTTAACCTTTCCCGTGCTTTCCCTCAACCAATTCGGGGCTTCAGGCGAACGGTTGACCGAAACGTTCGCGCTTTCGCTTGTAAAGTCACACCCTAAAAATTTATCGAACGATATCTTTTTTCGTTCTGTTTCGTTTGGTATTTTAAGCCTTGCCATAAATTCTGCCTCCTTTCGTTTGTTTTTTATGATTAAATCCTGTTACACCACCCAGCCGCTCGTATCCTCAAAATAGGAAGGGCTTTTTGCCGCTTTTTCGCTTATGACAAGTTCCGAAAGCAACAGATCCCCCTTGTTATAGTTGTGAACAGCAAGCGCCGGATTGTCTTTAACGCCTATCGAATGCGCCATTAGATATGGCAGGATATCCGCCGCAAAATCGTCGAGGTCGATTATCGTGTCGTCGTCGCTGTTGGTGTTAAGCGGAATTGGATAACGCTTGTATTTTACAAGATATTCCCCTGTGTCAAACGAGTTAAGCAAAAGAATGTGGCCCTTTTCTCGTTTATAGTCCGCCGTCCCAACGACGCCTTCGCCGTTTTCTGTTTTCAAAACCGGGTCTTTGTCTGCAAAATCTAAAAACACCGTTTCGCCGTCTATCTTGGTTAGTTCCCTTATGTCGTACGCCGTATATTGTGAAAAGTTCGGGATATCGGACAGATTGTCGCTTTTAAGATGTTGGTATATCGCCATATCTTTTATTGTGTAACAATAAATCCCCGAAAACGTTATCTTTGCGTTGTCCCCCAAAAAACCATAATACCGTTTAAATGTACCGTTTGACTTTAATGGTATCTCGATTCCATCGGGGTTTTGGTCGTCCGCTATAACCGCCCTACCGTTACCGTCACACATAAAGCTATACGCTTTTCCGCCGGCTGCATCAAATTCAATTGCGGTCTTTGTGCCGTAGAAAAACGGTTTTGTTTGTTCCCTCGAAACAAGGTTTTGCATAGGTTCGTGTGACACCGCTACGACGTCGGTTCGCGGGCGTGCATTGATTGAAATGAAGTTTTGCGCTTCGTTACAAGCGTCGATAAACTGGGCGATGTTGTTTTTATAGTAGCTTTCCTTTTCGTCGAGTTTGTTTATCGTTTGTCGCCAGATGTTTCCCCATCTTCGCATAGATTTCTCCTTTCATTATTAATTCGTAATGCGTAATTCGTAATTAAGGTTCGTCGCAACGACGAATTGGTGCCACATACGTGGCGGTGTTTATGTTTGGTCAATTTGGAACGATTGTGTTCTTGTTTGGTATATTTGGTTATGATTATCGGCGTACGGGAGGATATTATCCTCCTGCATATCTAGCGACATCAGCCGACGGAGTCATGGGACGGGGAACCCGTCCCCTACGTCCGCCAAATGTCGCGAGGTTGGACGACCGAGAGCGGCAAGAGCAGAGCTCTGAGCAGAGCCCTTGTCCTACGGTTTGTCTTTTGGGTTTGGTTCGGGGTATGGTATGAGAACTACGTTCCGCCGTTTGTGGCGTGATTCGGGTGGCGAAGGCGGGAGGATAATATCCTCCCCTACGACCGCCGTTTTATGGAAACGCTAAAGGCTGAAAACCATATTCAAATCTCGCCACGTAAGTGGCGCACCTACACTCCTAACTCTAAAGCGCCGTTCCCCCCGTAATTCCTCCAACCGCAACCGAGCGCCAATCGTTAAACCCGGCTATAAACCTCGCTCTGCCTTTCCATACGTTTATGTCGTTGTTTTGATCTATATATGACGACATCTCAAGTTTAACCCTGTCATACCAAACCGCGCCGCCCGCTTGGTCGTTGTATCTGCTGTCCAAAAGGATATACGGCGAACTTCCGCTGTCGATAAACTGGTTAAGATACTGCCAAACAACAATCTTCCAACGCCCGAAGTTATAGTTAAATCCGTTGTTCGCGGTGTTCGGGTCTTTGTCTGCCCCGATTGCGGCGAACACGTCTTTTTTAAGCGTCGCTATGTTTGGAATTATAATCGTATCCGGTGCGATAGCGAGTACGTTTCCGTTGTCGTCTCGGAAATCTTGCATCTTGCATTCAAGCTTAGTCAGGTTATCGCTTGAAAACGCTCCCGCAAACTTGTTGCTTTGTGTTAACCCTGATTTGACTATCGACGGGTGGTTTGTTGCAAACGCCGAAACTCCGTCGGCAGACGTCGTGTCGAAATCTTTGCCTTTAAATTTAACCGATGTTCCTTTAATTGCTCCGCCGATAAGCGCCGCGCCAAACTGTTCCCTTGTACGGTAAAAGCCGCTTAAAAACGTCGCCGGAGCTTTTTTAAGGTCCGCCATTTTATCGTCTTCAACCATCTCTTGTGTTATCTTGAAACTGTCTTTCCACGTCACATGTTCAAGAACCTTGTTATACGTCTCCATCATCTCGTCTATAGGATACGCGCCGCCCTCGCCGACTGGCTCGAAACCGTTTGTCGAGGTAAGCCCCGAAAGTTTAACCGCAAAACTCTTGTCGACATCCATCATAAATACCTTGTCGGTTACCGTTGTCGCCTCGAAAGCTTCGGCTTTTTCTTTTATAAAAAGCTTGATAGGTTCTGCCGATTTTCCATAGATAGAGTCGTTAAGGTTGCTCGTTTTGCTAAATGTAATTCCACTAGCCATATTAAAATACTCTCCTTTATTTTTTTGTTAAAGCTTAAACAACACTGTGTCGCCTGCCGCTTTTTCGTCGGTGTTAAATTCGATTATCTCGGCGATTCCGCTTGTTGTAGTCGCGGTTAGTTTTTGCCCGTCCGCCGAGATAGTTACTTTGCTTCCAACCGAAAGCGCCGTTCCCGCCGCCGAAAGTTCCGCTTCGAAAATCATGTCGGGAAGTATTAAAATCGCGGCTACTTTGTCGCCCTCTTTTGCCGTTAGTTTTGAAACGCATATATATGTTGGCTTTGTCGTTCCGCTCGCTATCTTTGCTTTGCCCGACGTCAGGACAAGCGCCGTTCCGACGTCGTATGAAACATCCGCCGTGGCGGTTAGGTATTCAAACGGTTCGGTTGAATTTATGTTTCTTCGCGCAATTTTCATTGTTTGTTTCCTCCTATCGGTTTTACATTTTGGTTTGTGCTTCTCAAATCGTCGCCCTTTTTAACTTTGCTTGTCGCTGGGTTTTGCGACTTAAAAGCCGGTTCGACAATCTGTGAACCTGTGTGTTTAATCTTTCCTGCCGGTGTGTTGTTGTTTATCATATGTTTTTCCTTTCTATGTTCTTTTAGATTCGGTATAATGTTTTGCAATATCGCTGTCCGATATGTTGGGCATAAGCCGCTTATAGATAGCTTTAACGTCGCCGGGCACGTCGAGAAGCGACTTTCCGGTACAACCTTTTGGGCTCACAAAATGGGCTTTGTCGCTTGAATAACTTTCGGGGCGGTTGTCGCGTAAAGCAAGGAAATATGCGTCTGTTGCGGTGTTTTTTTGGAACGGTTTGCCAAGGTGGTCGACCCCAAAACGATACTTAAAGAAATCGTCTGCATTTTTAATCATCGAAATATCGTCGGCGGTCTCGAACGGGAAAGCTTGCTTAATCTCAAAAAGATCGCGTTTCATAACCTCGCTTGCGCATTCGTCGCTAACCGCCGTTTGTCCTCCCATCATTTCGGGAAGGCTCGGTTGATTTTGCACAAAGTTAAGTAGCTCGTTTAGCTCGTCGGTTCCCGATTGCTTACCCTCCTGTGTCATGCTGTCAAGAGGCTTTGCGCTTTGTTCGCCGTTTGTCGCCACAAGATTTTCTAATGCTTCAAGGCGAGACAAAAGTTTTTGAAGTTCCAAAACTTCGAGGTTTTGCGCTGGTGTTTGCTGTTCGTTTGCCGCATTTGCATTTTGCCCTGTTTTTTGAAGTGGTAGTTTTTTTGCTGTCATCTGTTTCTCCTTTCTTTTGAAAAAATATCTATTATTTAAAGTTCGGTACAACCCGAAACTGCAAAATAAAAAGCCGACAGTTATTTTTTTGATAAAAAACAACTTATCGGCTCAAGGCTCTTTATGTTCTATTTTATTTTTGTTTGAACGCCGTTCCAACCGCAACCTCTTGTTTGCAACCTTTACACTTTACATAGATAATTCCGTTTCTCTCGATAGCGA
>CAYJJR010000081.1:0-9903 GCA_964370565.1 uncultured Oscillospiraceae bacterium
GATTTGAAAGGCTTCTTATGTATGTAACGGGGATTTCTAATATAAGAGACGTGACGTTATATCCGAGGACAGCGGGCGGGTTTTAGGGAGGCCTCACCTTGACAAAAACCCAAAATACCTGTACTATTCAATCTATATGTAATATAGTATTTATAAGAAATAATTTTTTTAGGGGTGTTATATGAATCTTCCCGAAATATTCGGAAATATGGTGTTTAACGACAAGGCTATGAAACAATGGTTGCCAAACGACACCTACAAATCGCTTAAAGAAACTATTGCAAGCGGAAAAGAACTTGACATAGCTATTGCAAAAGTTGTTGCAAACGCCATGAAAGAATGGGCAATCGAAAAGGGCGCAACCCATTATACACATTGGTTTCAACCAATGAACGGCGTAACTGCCGAAAAACACGACAGTTTTATTCGTCAAGGCGAAGAAGACGGAATCATAATGGAGTTTTCCGGCAAAGAGCTCATAAAAGGCGAGCCGGATGCGTCGAGTTTTCCGTCGGGAGGACTTCGAGTTACGTTTGAAGCAAGGGGATACACAGCTTGGGACCCAACATCTTACGCGTTTATAAAAGATAACACTCTTTGCATACCTACTGCGTTTTGTTCCTATTCGGGTTATGCGCTTGATATGAAAACTCCGCTCTTGCGTTCTATCGAAGCGTTTGAAAAACAAGCCGGACGTGTGTTGAAGTTTTTCGGTGACGGAACAGACAGGGCAACTTCAACGGTCGGAGCGGAACAGGAATATTTTTTGATAGATAAAAGGATGTTTTTAAAGCGCCCCGATTTAATCCATTGCGGAAGAACCCTTTTCGGAGCAAAACCCCCAAAAGGCCAAGAACTCGACGACCATTATTTCGGAGCAATTAAACCACGAGTATTCGAGTTTATGAAACAACTTGACGAAGAACTTTGGAAACTTGGTGTCCTTGCAAAGACGGAACACAACGAAGCCGCCCCCGCACAACATGAACTAGCGCCTATCTTCACCACTTGTAACACCGCGTCCGATCATAACTATCTCACTATGGAGATGATGAAGATGATAGCCGAGCGCAACGGTCTTGCGTGTCTTTTACACGAAAAACCGTTTGCCGGAGTAAACGGAAGCGGAAAACACAACAACTGGTCGATAACGACGGACAAGGGCGAAAATATACTAGCGCCCGGGAAAACGCCGTCTCAAAATACAAGGTTTATGTTGTTTTTAGTCGCTGTTATAAAAGCGGTTGACGACTATCAAGACCTTTTGCGCTTTTCGATAGCAAGCGCAGGAAACGACCATCGTTTGGGCGCAGCGGAAGCGCCGCCCGCAATTGTGTCGATGTTTTTAGGGGACGAACTAACCGCTATTATAGAACATGTTGCAAACGACGAACAACATGAAGATTGGACAAAATCGAAACTTCTAACCGGCGCAAAGGTGCTTCCCGATCTTTCAAAAGATACAACAGACCGAAACAGGACATCGCCTTTTGCGTTTACCGGAAACAAGTTTGAGTTTAGAATGTTAGGCTCTTCGACATCGGTTGCCGGTTCAAATATAATTATAAATACGATAGTAGCGGAGTCGCTAAGACAGTTTGCGAATTATCTTGAAAAGGTAGACGATGTCGAAACCGCGATAAACGAGCTTATTTCAACCGCAATTAAAATGCACAAAAGAATAATATTTAACGGTAACAACTATAGCAATGAATGGGTTGAAGAAGCAAAGAAAAGAGGCCTTTTTAATCTTGAAACAACGGTTGACGCGGCGCTTAGTTTTCCGACAAAAAGGAATATCGACCTGTTTAAAATACATGGCGTATACTCCGAGATGGAAGTTCGCTCCCAGTTCGAGATTAAACTTGAGAGTTACTCTAAAACCATAATGATTGAAGCGTTAACCATGATTGATATGGTCAAAAAAGGGGTAGTGCCTAGCGTTCTCGAATATCAAACGACTGTGGCGCAATCCGCAAACCTTAAGCATTCGTTTAACGGGAACCTTTCTACCGTTATGGAAGACAGACTTCTTTCAAAGATTTCAAATCTTTGCGAAGACATCTGGGTTAAGCTTGAAAAGCTTGAACAATCGGTTTTAAGTGATAAAAAGTTTATTAACGCTCTTGAACAAGCGGAGTATCATAAGAATGTTATTTTAAGTGAAATGAAGTCGTTAAGGGAAACGATTGATCTGGTTGAATCAGAAGTTGGAAAAAGATTTTGGGAATATCCGACATATTCTGAGATGCTGTACAGTGTTTAAAACGACTTTTCGTGTTCGTTTTTATCGAAAATGTTATGACAACGTTTTTATGTTTTAATTATGATCTTTAGGAGGAAAAAAATTATGTGTGGAATAGTCGGATATATCGGCGAAAAACAAGCCGTCCCGGTTTTGTTTGAGGGGCTTAACAAGCTTGAATACAGGGGATATGACAGCTCGGGAATTGCAATTTTAAGTAAAGATAATAAAATCACCGTTAAAAAGCGCAAAGGTCGTCTTAAAATCCTTGAAAAAGAACTTTTAGGGAAACACCCCGAAGGAGTGGTTGGAATTGGACACACACGTTGGGCAACCCACGGCGCGCCGGCAGATGTGAATGCCCACCCCCACGCAAACTCGAGGGGCGACATAGTTGTAGCACACAACGGTATTATCGAAAATTATATAAAGATTAAAGAATGGCTAAGTTCAAAAGGTTATTCCTTTAAATCGCAAACCGATACCGAGCTTATAGCACACCTTGTTGACTATTATTATAAAGGTGAAACAACTCTATTAGACGCTGTTCAAAGCACAATAAGACATCTTACCGGTTCTTATGCGCTTTTAATAATGTCGGCTAACAATCCGGAACAGCTTATAGTTGTTAAAAAAGATAGTCCACTTATAATCGGAATAGGTCAAGGCGAAAACTATATAGCTTCTGACGCCGCGGCGCTTCTTAAATACACAAGAGATGTATACTATCTTGAGGACGGCGAGATAGCTACCGTAACAAAAGATTCAATTGATATAATGGATAGCTACGGAATTCCCGTTTTTCGTGACGTGTTCCATGTTACATGGGATATAGAAGCGGCGGAAAAAGGCGGATACCCCCACTATATGCTTAAAGAGATAAACGAGCAACCAAAGGCATTGAGGGATACCTTAAACGCAAGACTTACGGAAAAAGGTTTTGATTTTTCTGACCTAAAACTTTCTGAAGATTATATTAAAAGTTTTTCAAGAATAGTTATAATAGCGTGTGGAACGGCGTATAATGCCGGAATTGTAGCAAAATACATGTATGAAAAGATGTTGAATATACCTGTTGAAATTGATGTGGCCTCGGAATATCGCTATCGCAACCCAGTCATAAGCAAAAACGACCTTGCGATTGTTGTGAGCCAATCGGGTGAAACGCTTGACACGATCGCCGCCATGAGAATGGCAAAAGCAAAGGGTGCAACCATTGTTGCGATAACAAACGTTATCGGAAGCGTTATAAGCCGTGAAGCAGACGCGGTTATGTACACAGTTGCAGGTCCAGAAATAGCGGTTGCGTCCACCAAAGCATATACGACACAATTGATGTGCCTTTCGATGTTTGGGGTTTGGCTTGGAGAGATGCGGTCGTCGCTTTCAAAAGAACAAGTAGAAAGCTACATTAAAGATCTTAAAAAAATTCCGGACATTGCAACCGAAACGTTCCAATCGGAAGAAAAACTCATGAGAACAGCAAGCCTTTTCAGCTCGCGCGAGGATGTCTATTTCTTGGGTAGAAACATCGACAGTGCCATTGCAATGGAAAGCAGCCTTAAACTTAAAGAGATATCATATATCCATTCTGAAGCATTTCCGGCAGGCGAGCTTAAACATGGGCCTATTGCGCTTATTGAAGAGGGAACACTGGTTGTTGTAATCGGAACGCAAAGCAAGCTTTATGAAAAAACCGCCTCCAATATTAAAGAGGTTAAAGCGAGGGGCGCATATGTGCTTGGGGTTTGTTCCGAAGGGGAAAACCTAATTTCAGATATATGCGACGAAACAATCTTTATCCCGAAGGTTAACGACGATTTAATGGCGATACCCGCAGTTATTCCTATGCAGCTGTTCTCGTACTATTGTGCTGTTGAACGCGGCCTTGACGTGGATAAACCGAGAAACCTTGCGAAGAGCGTGACGGTTGAATAGTTTTTTAGTTAATAGTGAATAATTAATAGTTGATAGTGATGGAGTGTCGGCAAAGCCGACAGTTTGAATAACAAGTAGAAAAATATGCCTTTAATATCATCGTTTTATGGAGTTTTGATTTATATATATCATGAAACAAAATCAAAACATAACAAACCTCATTTTCATGCAAAATATGGGGATAATGAGGGAGTTTATGACTTTGAAGGTAATTTGCTTGAAGGTGATTTGCCAAAAAAGAAAGCAAAGCTGGTTGAAGCATGGTGTACACTGCACGAAGATGAACTGAATGCAGCGTGGACAGCGTGGAACGAACATGGAGAAATAATTAAAATCGAGGGATTGAGATAAGATGTTAAGACCAAAAGCGATGCAGGTGCAAGTGCAAGAAGATTATCTATTGCTGATAACTTTTAGCAATAACGAACAAAGAATATTTGATGTTAAACCATATTTCAATTTTAAGCCGTTTGAAGAATTGAAAAATCCAGTACTTTTCAGCACGGTTAAACCGGCAAATTTAAGTATAGAGTGGCTACACGGGCAAGACATATGCCCCGATGAATTATATTACAACAGCATACTTGTGTAATGAATAAAAACAATTTCCCTCATACACACTTCCTAAATCAAAAGATTTAAAGTATAATATTAAAAAGATAAAAACGTTTTAAAAAGGAGCTTAAATAAAGTGTACAACAAAGTCACGACCGATCTTAATTTTGTCGCAAGAGAAAAAGAGATCGAACAGTTTTGGAAACAAAACGAGATATTTAAAAAGTCAATCGAAAATCGCGAGGGCAATGAAAACTATAGTTTCTATGATGGCCCGCCCACAGCTAACGGCAAACCCCACATAGGACATGTTTTGACGCGTGTAATAAAAGACATGATACCGCGTTATCATGTTATGAAAGGCAAAAAAAGCATACGTAAAGCCGGTTGGGACACACATGGTCTTCCGGTTGAACTTGAAGTTGAAAAAGAAATCGGCATAAACGGAAAAGAACAGATTGAAGAATACGGTCTTGAACCGTTTATTGCGAAATGCAAAGAAAGCGTTTGGCGTTATAAAGGCATGTGGGAAGATTTTTCCGACACGGTTGGGTTCTGGGCAAACATGGACGATCCATATGTAACATATGAAAATAATTTTATCGAATCTTCGTGGTGGTCGCTTAAAAAAATCTGGGATAAGGGACTTCTTTTCAAAGGCTATAAAACTGTGCCATACTGCCCACGTTGCGGAACTCCGCTTTCTTCACACGAAGTTGCACAAGGATATAAAGATGTTAAAGACACCTCGGCTATTGCTAAGTTTAAGCTTAAAGACGAAGAGGGTTATTTCCTTGCGTGGACAACCACACCGTGGACACTTCCGTCCAACGTTGCGCTTTGTGTTAACGCAAAAGAGACATATTCTAAAATCAAAACCGAAAGCGGCGAAATTTTTATTCTTGCAAAAGAATTAATAGGCTCGGTAATCGAAGAAAAATACGAAACTTTGCAAGAATATAAAGGCAAAGAGCTTGAAAACAAAGAGTATATTCCGCTTTGGGATTTTGCGAAAGTAGACAAAAAAGCGTTCTATGTGCTTTGTGATAGCTACGTAACGCTTTCGGACGGTACAGGAATCGTTCACATCGCGCCGGCTTTCGGTGAAGACGACTCAAGGCTTGGAAGACTTTACGACCTTCCACTTGTTCAGTTTGTAGACGGCAAGGGCGAGATGACAAGCGAAACAAAATGGGGCGGAGTGTACGTTAAAGATGCCGACCTTATGATTTTGAAAGATTTGCACGAAAGCGGACTTCTTTTCAAAAAGATGTCGTACAAACATAACTATCCGCATTGTTGGCGTTGCGACACTCCGCTTTTATATTATGCGAGGGAATCTTGGTTTATCAAGATGACAGCGGTTAAAGAACAGCTTATCGCAAACAACAATACAATAAATTGGATACCCGAAAGCATCGGCAAAGGTCGTTTTGGCGATTGGCTCGAAAACGTTCAAGATTGGGGACTGAGCCGAAACAGATATTGGGGAACACCGCTTAACATCTGGGAATGTGGTTGCGGACATATGCATTCGATTGGGTCAATTGAGGAACTTAAATCGATGTCGGAAAACTGCCCCGAAGATATTGAACTCCACCGCCCGTTTATCGACAACGTTACAATTAAATGTGAAAAATGTAGCGCGCAGATGAAAAGGGTTGAAGAGGTTATCGATTGTTGGTATGACAGCGGAGCAATGCCGTTTGCCCAGTTCCACTATCCGTTTGAAAACAAGGAGCTTTTTGAAGAGAACTTCCCGGCAGACTTTATTTCGGAAGCGGTAGACCAAACCAGAGGTTGGTTCTATTCCTTGCTTGCAATTTCAACGCTTGTTTTTGACAAAGCTCCGTTTAAAAACGTTATAGTCATGGGACATGTTCAAGACGAAAACGGACAAAAGATGAGCAAGTCTAAAGGTAACGCGGTTGACCCATTTGATGCACTGACGCAACATGGCGCAGACGCCATTCGTTGGTATTTCTATGAAAATTCGGCGCCGTGGCTTCCCAACAGGTTCCATGCAGGCGCGGTTACCGAAGGGCAAAGAAAGTTCCTTGGTACGCTGTGGAATACCTATGCATTCTTTGTTCTATATGCAAACATAGATAAATTTGATGCGACAAAATATAGCTTAGATTATGATAAACTTTCGGTCATGGATAAATGGCTTATTTCAAGGCTTAACTCAACGGTGGAAAAAGCAGATATGCACCTTGCAAACTATGAAATCCCCGAAACCGCAAGGGTGCTTCAAGACTTTGTAGACGAACTTAGCAACTGGTATGTGCGAAGAAGCCGCGAACGTTTCTGGGGCAAAGAGATGACGGAAGACAAGATAAACGCATTTATGACGCTTTATACTGCTCTTGTGACACTTTCCAAAGCGGCGGCGCCGATGATACCGTTTATGACAGAACAGATATACAGAAATCTTGTGTGCACCATTGATAAAACTGCGCTTGAAAGCGTACATCTTTGCGACTATCCCGAAGCCGACCAAAAACTAATAGACAAACAGCTTGAAAAAGAGATGGAACTTGTGCTTAAAGTTGTTGGACTTGGAAGAGCGGCACGAAACGAAGCAAACATCAAAAACCGCCAACCCATTGCAAAGATATACTTCAAGTCGGCGTTTGAGCTTTCAAGTTTTTATCAAGATATTATTAAAGACGAGCTTAACGTCAAAGAGGTTGAATATAAAACCGACCTTGAAGGGTTTGCCGACTATATATTTAAACCACAACTTAAGACATTAGGGCCGAAGTTTGGTAAAAAGATTGGTGCAATTAAAAACACGCTTATGGAACTGGATGGCAAGGAGGCAATGGCACAGCTTAACCAAAACGGAAAGCTTGACATAACGGTAGACGACGAAACACTATCACTTGTTCTTGAAGATCTTTTGATTGAACAGAAAAAGAGCGAGGGAAATGTTTCGATGACGGACGGCGAAAACACCGTTGTTTTAGATACTAATTTAACTGCCGAGCTTATCGATGAGGGTCTTAAACGCGAGATTATAAGCAAAATCCAAACCATGCGAAAAGATGCGGGATTTGATGTAATGGACAACATTAATGTTTACATCAAATCAAGCGAACGCATAGAAACCGTTGTGAAAAAATTCATGGACGACATATCGACCGATGTTTTAGCAAAAACTGTTTCTGTTTCAAACGAGAAACAGGACGGAAAACAATGGAACATCAACGGCGAAAATGCTGTTATATCGGTTGAAAAAGTATAGTATAGAGAAAATAAAAAATTGAAAAATTAAAAAACAGCCGACATAGTGGATTTTCCACAATGTCGGTTGTTTTTGGTATAAAGACTATTAAATCTAGTCGATAAGTTTGAAGTATTGTTCCATTGTAAGGAATTCGCCTTTGTGGCAAAAACGAACGGTGCCTCGTCCTTCCTTTTTAACGCGATACATTGCCGTGTCCGCAAGGTGAAAGATGTCTTTTGAACTTTTGGCGTCGGTCGGGTAGTGTGCAACACCAATACTACAGTTACAGCCGATATCTTGTCCTTCATAGTCATATCTTTTGCGGAAGATATTAAATAAATCGTTAATTACTCCGGCTATAAAATCTTTCGAGCCTTTGTCTTTTAAAAGAACAACAAACTCGTCACCGCCTTGGCGATATGCACGTATATATTCCGAGGTGACATTTTTAAGATCGTTTGCAATCCCAATCAACAGAACGTCGCCGGCTTGGTGTCCAAACGTGTCGTTTACCGTCTTAAATCCGTCAAGGTCGATAAAAAGCAGATACCATTTTTCGCCAAACACCTGTTTGTTTCCTATAAACAATTGAATGTCGTCGTGTAAACTTCTTCTGTTTGGAAGCCCCGTCAAATGGTCAAACAACGCAAGTTTCTCTATAAGAATCTGGTTTCTTTTGCTTTCGGTTATGTCAACGCTTGCGACAAGGTGGGCAATTCGCCCATCTGTCCATGTGAAAGATGAGCTGAGAACTCGAAACCAAGATTTATCAAACGGACGTTCGTAATCCCATGTATAGGTTTTGTTGGGCTCGCCATTTTCATCAAGCAGTTTCGGTTGCGGACAAAATTCACATTGCTCTATCTTATCATCGAAGATAGACCCCCAACATTTTTTTCCTATCATGTTTTTGACTCCGCCATAAGGCGCCGCCATAGATTTATTTGCATATAATACGTCATGTGTATAATAGTCGTTAACATATATGTCGATACCGATGTGGTCAAGAACGTTGCTTAAAGCCGCTTCGGTATTTTCAATTCCTTTTTGGAACATCTCAAGTTTAATTTCGTTTGCAAGTAAAGACAGCAATGAGCACGACTTTTCGATATCGATTGCCACAGAATGCCTTGATTTTTTTCGACGGTCTCCAAGTCCGACAAACCCCGCTAGCTCATAGTGTTGGTTTAGTATAGGAATAAATATAAGGGTGTTTATGTTTAAAATTTCGGACAGTTTTTGTTCAAGAGGATCTTTTTCTTTTTCGCCGGAAAAAGCAACAACTTTTTTTGAACAAAGTTCGCTTAAAAGTTTTCGTCCCAAAAGTTTTTTCATATTAAGGATATCTTCGATAGAAATGGTTTTAACTATTTCTACATATTCTTTTTTGTGGAAATTACCCAAGTGGTCCGACTCATAGATAAACGCATGGGAAATATCAAAAAAACAACATATATCTTTTAAGAAATTGTGTTTTGATAGTTCTTGTTCATTTAATATGCTAAGCTTTTCTATCATCTCTTGAAAAAAATTTTCAACCGAGCCGCTCATTAATTGATCCTCCCCTTTATATAAATAATCTTCACCTTCGGTGAAGCTATTGGAAATACTCCTTGTCGAACTTCGTTCGCCATTTTGCACCTATGGTGCAAAAACGGTAGTATTTCTTGTATTTCAAGCTACATCTTATATAAATAATCTTCACCTTCGGTGAAGCTATTGGAAATACTCCTTGTCGAACTTCGTTCGCCATTTTGCACCTATGGTGCAAAATCGTAGTATTTCTTGTATTTTAAGCTACATCTAATATAAATAATCTTCACTTCGTTTCGATTACTTATATAATTTATTATACGATTTAAGTCGCCGCCCGATGGGCATGGCGAATTTATATAATATTTGGAACAAATATTATATAAATAATCCGCAGGAT
>CAYJJR010000082.1:0-9712 GCA_964370565.1 uncultured Oscillospiraceae bacterium
TCGTTATATATATTGTTTGTCAATAGGTTTTGAAAAATGTTTGCTAATTTAGACGTTTTTTGTTTTATTTTGTTGCATTTTGTCCGATTTATGGTATCATTAGTAATGTAAAAAAATTAGATTAATATCGGAGGAAAGCAAAAAACATGGCAACTACAAAAAAACCAAAAAAAGAGCGCAAGATTGTTTCGGCAGACACGGGTGAAACGGTAGAACCGTCTAAACAAAAAGTTAACCCGAAAATTGAGAAAAGCGAACAATCTAAATCTAAAGCAACTACATATAGAATAATAGCAGTTATACTTTGGCTTTTGGCGATAGGTTTCGAGGTTCTCGCGATACTTATGGTGGTTCAAAAGATCCAAGTTCTTCCGCTTTTCGGTTACGACCTTGGTTGGCCGTTAGTGATGATGGGGCTTGACCTTATAGTTCTTATCATAGGCTCGCTTCTTTGGAAACAAGCAAACAGACATGATCCGGCGTCTGAAAAGAACAAAATTAAGTTTTTCTTTTGGAACCAGCTCGGTTCTGTCGTCGCTATTATAGCGTTTTTACCGCTCGTTATAATTATTCTCTCGAACAAAAACATCGACAAGAAATCCAAAACTATTGCGTCGATAGTAGCTATCGTTGCGCTTGTTGCAGGAACCGCCGTGTCGTATGACTATGACCCGGTGTCGTCGGAAGACGTCGCCGCAATGAGCACAAACATGGAAAATCTCGGAATCGAAACGGTTTACTGGACATCGGGCGGAAGGGTGTACCATTACGACCACGATTGCCAAGCGCTTTTAAACTCGGCCGAGATCTTTGAGGGCGACATAAACCAAGCGGTTGCGGACAACAAAGACAGGCTTTGCAGATTTTGTGAACGTGATATCGAAAACGAATACCAACAATATGTAGACTCAGAAAACCAAGATACTGAGAATGAAGAAACCGAAACAGTAGACGCCGAACAACAAGCTGAAACTGAAGATGAACAACTTGCAGCATAAAGTTCAAAACAACTGAGCTTTTTTTAAATATTAAAAAAGAAAGGAATGGATATTTTTATGGGTAAATTTATTATCAAAGAAACCAAAACAGGCTTTAATTTTGCTTTAAAAGCAAAAAATGGCGAAGTCATCGGAACATCAGAGGTCTACACAGCTATAGCTTCGTGTAAAAACGGGATCGAAAGCGTTATTAAAAATGCTGCGGTTGCGGAGGTTGAAGACCAAACAACAGAAAATTTTGAAAAAGCCTCTTGCCCTAAATTCGAAGTTTATCAAGACAAAAAAGAAGAATTCCGTTTTAGACTTAAAGCTAAAAACGGCGAGATTATCTTAACTTCGGAAGGATATGCCGCAAAAGCTTCGTGCAAAAACGGCGTTGAAAGTGTAAAGAAAAATTCCGTCGACGCAGAGATAGTTCAAGAATAGAAAATAGCAATTAAAAAACAGGGGATAGCCCCTGTTTTTTTAATGTAAACTTTTTGATGTTAAGCCGCTAATACGCCGTTTTTATTATCGAATATCCTTGATAGTTGTTGTATGTGCAAAGCTCTCGGTAGACGTGGTCATACTCAAAGTTTGTTACGATATACGCGGAACGGCTTGAAAGCGGACCCTCTGCCGGAAGAAGCATCATGTCGATATAGTTAAACTTTTCGTCATAGGGGAGAACGTCGTCATATCCCGGTTTATCGGTGGGTTGCCCCATAAAATATTTAGAATCGATATCAAAATAAAACATCGTTATAACCTCAACGGTTTGGATGTCGTCTACCTTCTCCCATATATGGGTAGTTATATAAAATTTCTCGGCAAACTTGTTGCTTTTTGCAACCTGTAAAACGTCTGTGAAATCTGCGAAAAAAACTTCGTTAACAAGATGCTTATGTTTATCGAAATAATACGAGTTGAAATTTACAAAATAGATGACAAAAACCGCGACAACAACTACCGATAACGGCTTGATATGTTTAACCAGCATATATATACCAAACGCTATAAAAAACGCCATTGGATACCAAAAGATGTTTATTCTGTTAACATTAACTTTATAGGTAATAAGCCCCGAAACAATCCCAACTATGCCCCAAATAGCGAGTATTACAAGCGCCTTATTTTTACGACATTTCTTTATCAAGTAGTAGATACCGATAAACATAAAAATCGTTGTAAACGGATAAAATCTTCCAAAGCCTTCTATTGAACTGAACGGCGCGTCGTGGTACTGGGCTATTACCATGTAAAAAGTATATTTGATGTTGTCGATTAGCGTCGCCCAAATATCATCGCTGAAAAACAATATGTCGCTGCTGCGAACCGAGTCATAAAATCGTTCTATCGTCATAAACGGAAGATAGATTGTGTCGAGTTCTAGCGCATTGATAAACATACACAAGATAAACGGCCACGATATCGCAAGAAAAATCACAGCACAAATTACAATTTGCTTAAACGTTGCATATTTATACTTTATGTAATAAAAAGAAAACGCGAGCAACATAAACGGAACTGTGTAGATAGCTATTGCATAAGCGTACATCGAAATTCCGAAGAGCGCCGCCGCTATGTATAGATATCTTTTTTTGTCGGCGCTAAGATAAAGTGCGTAACATGCAAAAAGCAAAAAATGAGGGAACAAGTTACAGTCGAGCGACCAACGGCTTTGCATGATGTGCCAAGGGCTTAAAGCGAGCACAAACAAAACGGTTAACGCTATCCATCTATCAAAAGCTTTATAAGCAAAACGAAACGCTATGTAAAGAGCTATTAAGCTTGTTATCAAAAGCGGAAGTCTAATCGCCACGATGTTGTATCCGAAAACCTTAATAAACGGAACCATCACATAGGACAAAAGCACGCTCATCTGGCTTATTCCTTGCGCTTTAAAGTGGACGGGGAACAGCGTCCCGAACCTGTCGGTTCCATAGTCTAAAAGCGCCTTTGCGTCGACCGCAGCCATAGCCTCGTCTTGGTTTATTCCTCCGGGAAACTCTCCGAATTGATATACACGAACCACAACGGCGGTTATCGCGACGATTGCGAGCAAAACAAAATATAATATGTTGTTTTGCTTTAGCTTGTCAAAAGGTCGGTTGATTTTTGAAATGTTCATATAGAGTCCTTTTAGGCATGTGTAAAAATTTAAAAAAACAAAATGTCGCGTTGGCTAGTCGTCTTTTTACGCGTTAAGTTTAGAGATTACAACAACGTTAAGAAGATAGACAAACGCCGGAATAAACATAATTGCAACGCTTATCGCTGCGCGAAGATAAACTATATATTTAAACTGCTTTTCGTCGCAACCGGCTTCGCCGTTTATATCTTGTGATTTTGGAAAGTTGACGATTAAAAGGCCTATAAAACAAGCGGCGAATATGCTTAACAAAAGAATTGCGAAATAGTTGTAGTTTTCTTGACCGACAAGGTGGACAAAAAGGGTTGTCGTGTCGAACTCGACAATTCGGCCCTCTACGACCCTAAGCGCAAAACGACGGGCGTGTTCCGGCGCAAAGACGGGCGGAGAGTAGATCATCTGGGAAAGCACAAGAGCACTTGAACCTATTATTTCGAGGAAAAGGTTTATCTTTTGTTTTGGTTTGTTGACAAGCAAAAGTATTGTTATATATGGAACGATTAAAACACACCAGTATGTGTGAAGTCTTGAAAAAACTATGAAACTTGTAAACACCGCAATGCATACGTAAAGCGCAACATATCTCTCATAAACTTCGTTGGATTTTAGTTTATAGTTGTAACAAAGTATTGCGATTATAATATACACCATTATAAAAACCGAGCCGTGGTCGTCGTTTATCGGAAGGTTGTTAAACGTTAATATCAAGAAAAAACGACTTTGCGAAACCCTGTCGGGGTCTAAAATAGCAAAAAGAATCATATCGGTTAGGATAAACGGGAGCATTACAAAGACGACATCCCTTAAAAAGTAGAGGACTCTTTTTTCGCGCAAAAGCATCAAAGGTATAAAGATAAAAAGAGCGAAAAGCTTAAACAAACACGCTATCATAAAAAATATGTACATCTGTTTTCGGTCGTTTTTAAGATATGCACGAAGTCCCAACATAGTGAACGCGACGCCGCCTATGTCTATTTGAGCGGTGTACACCGTCGCGGATACAAGAAAAATCGACGAACAAAACATGAAAACTCCGAAATATTTTTGGTCTGTCGAAAGGTCAAAGCAATCAAGAAGTTTATAAAAACAATAGACCGCAAAAGCCAAAAGTAACATTATAACAAACTTTGACCACAAAAGCGCAGGAAATGCGTTGCGAAGATATTCTTCTCCGCCGCGCAAAAGCATTGTCGGAATGTTTAAAACCGCAAGCAGGATATAAACAAAGATGTTGTACGGAGCTTCGGTGCTTGGGTTGCCCTCTATAAACATGCTCTCCGCCGACGAATAGAACTTAGCAAGCCCCGCTATCCCGTCGTTAAACAGAATGTCCCAAAATTTTAAACTGTGTTCCGTTATAAGAACCAAGTCATAGTAGTATCCCGAAAGAAAAATCAAAACAAGCCCCAAGAAAAGCAGAGCGAACGCTGCTTTTGAGGGGGCTTTGTTTGTTAACTCGGGTTTTTGTATCTTCCTTGTAATCAAGCCCATTTAAACCTCTGTTAATTTGATTTTTATTTATTTGCCACTTTAAGCGGTGGGGTTGCTGTTGCGGAAGGAGCGGAATGTGTTTGAGTTTTAACGCCGACAGAAGCATTTTGTGAAACGCTTGCCGGTGTAAATTCGACATCTTTAGCAGGAGTTGTGCATTTTCCGTTGAACTTTGCGCCATCTGCAACAACAAGGCTTTCGGTAAAAAGATCTCCGAAAACAGAACCGGTTCCGAAAAATTCAATCTTTGCTTTTGCTTTAATGTTTCCTTTAACGTATCCCGCAATATAGACATTTTGAGCTTCAATCTCGCCAAACACCTTGCCTTCTTTGCCTATGATAACGGTGCTTTTTGAAACGATGTTGCCCTTAATTGTTCCGTCAACCCTAAGGTTTGTCTCAAGCGTCGCGACGCCCTCGAAAACGGTTTTTTCTCCGATAATTGTTTCAACGGTTCCAAGAACTGCTGTGTCGGTTGTTTCTTTTTTATTGAACATGATTTAAGACCTTTCCCTTTAAAAATTAAAATTATTTAACATAGTTTCGGGGTCGATTTGAACCCCGTCTTTTATTATCTCATAGTGTAGGTGGCTTCCCGTGCTTAACCCTGTGGACCCAATAAGACCGATTAAATCCCCACGTTCAACGACATCTCCTTTTGACACGATGTTTTTGCTGTTGTGGGCATAAAGGCTCTTGTAACCGTATCCGTGGTCTATTACGACATAGTTTCCGTATTCGGCATGTTTAACCGAGATCTCGACGACGCCTGCGCCGGTAGCGTAGATTCTGTCCCCCGTTGTTCCGGCAAAGTCAAGCGCATTGTGGAACGAGACCGTTTTAAACCCAAACGGAGATACACGTTCGCCAAAACCGGACGTCATTATCATTTCGTCAAGCGGCTCGCCCGTTGGAATGCTCGAGAGATAGTGCAACCTATCTTCAACTTCAACTTCAAGGATTTCGTATCTTAAGTTGAGGCCGTCGGTAAATTCTTGATACGCGGAAAGTTCGACCGAAAGTGTGTTTAACCTGTCCCACAAAGTTTTGTCTCCCGCCATAACGAGCGAGGCTTCCGGTATAACAAAGTCAAGGTCAACACCGCCTACGGCGACTATATTTTGTTCAAGTCCAACTTTTTCGCGGATAACATTTTCCGCCTCGTTGGTCTCGACCAGCTCATTAAGAAGTTGCTCTGAAAGCTTTTCAAGTTCGTTTAAAAATTCCTCTTGTTCTACGCTTATCTTGTTGAGTCTTGAGTTTTCAACCATAACAACCTGTAAGCGGTAGTTGGAATAGGAATAATATGTTGCCAAAACCAGCAGAATGGTGAGAGACACTATTATGAAAAGCAAAACCCATAGATGTATCTGAAGTTTCTTTGAGTTCTTTGTCGAATCGTGTGGAACCAACATCACGGTATAGTTAGTTATAATATTGTTTCTTAAAAAATCGTTCCATTTCTTTTTGTTTGTGTTTTCAAACTCCGAACGTTTTACATTGTGCCTCATATACCGCTGCTCATTTCACTTGTTCCTCTTATAAAATAATAAATAATCATACACATTAACTATATAGAAATTTCGACAAAAAAGCAAGCAAAATTATAAATACTTTGATTATACTTTTATTACAGATATAATACGTCACAAGTTTAACGGATACTTAAATTTTTGTTTTTAAAAATTTCCTTGCAATTAAAATTAAATATGCTAAAATTTTTACATAATTATAATAAAATAAAAAGGAAGAAATGCTATGCACAAACTTGAAAATAAAGTTATTTATCAAATATATCCTAAAAGTTTTAAAGACACAACATCTTCCGGGTTTGGCGACATAAAAGGGGTTATATCTAAACTTGACTATTTGAAAGACCTTGGCGTCGATTATATCTGGCTTTCTCCTTGTTGTTGTTCTCCGCAGCGAGACAACGGCTATGACATAAGCGATTATATGACTATCGACCCGATGTTTGGGAACAACGACGATTATCTTGAACTTATCCAAAAGGCAAAACAACAAGGCATTAAGATAATGATGGATCTTGTGTTAAACCACACTTCAACCGAGCATGAATGGTTTAAAAAAGCCGAACAGTTGGACGAAAAGTATTATGACTATTATATATGGACCGACAAACCAAACGAGCTTCAATCTGTTTTTGAGGGGAGTGCTTGGAAGTTTAACGACAAAGTAGGGAAATATTATCTGCACATGTTTGAGGAGACACAAGCCGATTTGAACTGGAGCAACCCCGACGTTAGAAAAGACGTTGCCCATGTTGTTAACACGTGGATAGCGCGAGGGGTTGAGGGTTTTCGTCTTGATGTAATAGATTACATAGGAAAAGAGCCGGAAAAACTTATAGTTTCCAAAGGGCCGAAATTTTTTGAATATCTTGAGGAACTCAGCACAAAGACGTTTAAAAAAGATATGTTAACGGTTGGAGAATGTTGGGGGAGTTCGCTTGACGAGACATATTCAATGTGTAACGACAAGGCTTTAACCCAAGCGTTTAACTTTAACGCCCTTTGTGTAGACCATAATCCCGACAAATGGACCCGCGAAAAGCTAGATCTTAAAAAACTTTGCGAAAGTTTTGACGAATGGCAAAACACGTTCACCGGCATAGACACGCTTGTTATCAACAACCATGATCTTCCGCGTCGCTTGTCTATCTGGCTTGATGACGAACAATATCGCAAACAAAGCGCAAAACTTTTAATAACTGTGTTTGGTTTGCAACACGGAAACCTTTATGTTTATCAAGGCGACGAGATAGGCATGAGAAACGGCGGATGCCACGACATTAAAAAATATAACGATGTCGAAACGTTTAACGTGTACGAACGATTAATAAGCGAAGGTTTAACCGACGCCCAAGCGATTGGAATTCTATCGAAAATATCGCGCGACAACGCAAGAATACCGATGGCGTGGGACGATAGCGAAAACGGCGGGTTCACTAGCGGAATGCCATGGTTAGATTTAAATAAAGACTACCTTAATATTAACGTTAAAAGCGACGTTCAAAGTGACGACAGCGTATATCGTTACTATCAAGAAATAATAAAATATCGCAAACAAAATTATCAAGTTTTGAAACAAAAAGCTGTGTTTTCGTCGGAAGGCGAGATATACAAAATGCAAAAAGGAAACCTTACGTTGTTTGCTAATTTTTCAAACAAAACTTTGCCATATCAAAAAGGCGAGAACAAGATATTTGGCAACTACGACGACACGCAAGACGTTTTGCGCCCGTATGAAGTGGCGGTTTTTGTTTAATGAGGAATTAGGAATTACGAATTACGAATTAGAAAAGTACGGTTAAAAATTTTGAACAACAACTTTGTTATCTCGGTTTTAAACGCAAAATATCTCCACGCCTCCCCTGCGCCATACTGTTTGGCGGCAGGGGTAAAGGTCTTTTTTGAAAACCTATATCAAGACATTGCGATAGTTGAATCGACGGTCAACAGGCCTCTTGAAGAAACACTTAACGATATACTAACGTTTCGCCCGAAAGTTGTCGGGTTTTGTTGTTATATCTGGAACATCGAAAAAACGCTTGAACTTGTAAACGAGATAAAAAAACACGATAAAGATATTATAACGGTCGTGGGCGGTCCCGAGGTTAGCTATAATGCGCGTGATGTTTTGATAAAAAATAGCTTTGTCGATTTTGTGTTGTCCGGCGAGGGCGAACAAAGTTTTGCGTTGTTTCTTAACGCTATGCAAAAAAACAACTTTTCGAGCGTTTTAAACCCAACTCAACGCGCCGATATATCCGGCCTTTGCGGACGCGAGAAAAACGGCGACGTCTTTGTTTCGCCTCCTGTTGTGCTTAAAGGCGAGGTTCCGTCGCCTTTGCTTGCCGACTACCACAAAAATTTAGGCGGAAGAATATCATATTTTGAAACTAGCAGAGGTTGTCCGTTTAGTTGTGCTTTTTGTCTTTCGGGTGCGAGCAGTAACGCGCGGTATTTTAATGTTGATCAAAAATTGAAAGAGCTTGAAACGCTGTGGAACAGCGAAACAAAGACGATTAAATTTGTTGATAGGACGTTTAATTCAAACAAAATCCACGCAAACGCGATATTGAAGTTTATTTTAGATAGTTTTAACCAAAACAAAATTCCAAAAGATATCTGTTTCCATTTCGAGATAGCGGCAGACATAGTAGACGAGCAAACATTTTTGTTGCTTGAAGCTATGCCAAAAGGTTTGGTTCAACTTGAAATAGGAATACAGTCTTTCCATGAAAAAACGCTATCTGCAATAAACCGAGCCACTAATATTGAAAAGGTTAAACAAAAAATAAAACGTCTTGTTGCATACCAAAATATGCACATTCACATAGACCTCATTGCAGGGTTATTGTACGAAGATTTAACACAGTTTGAAAAAAGTTTCAACGAGGCATATACGCTGGGCGCAGAGATGTTGCAATTGGGTTTTCTCAAGCTTTTGCATGGCAGCGACCTGCGAGACAAAGCGAGCGAAAACGGAATTATATTTGCAAATCAACCGCCCTACCAAGTCGTTTCAACCCCATGGCTTTCAAGCGAACAGTTTAAAGAAATTGCTTTTGCCGAAGACGCGTTGGACAGAGTTTACAATAGTGGTCGGTTTTTAAAAACGGTTGAATACATTTTAAAAACAACAGAAATATCGCCGTTTGGGCTATATCGCGCTATTGGAAAAGCGACGGAGGATTATAATTTTGGCGAAAGGGTGTCGCTGGACGGATACACGGAATTTTTGCTCGAGCTCTTTTGTTCGATGGAAGGAATTTGTCGCCTTGTCGTTCGAGATGTGTTGGTTCAAGATCGCCTTGCAACAAACAACAGCGGAAGGTTGCCCGAATGTTTAAGGCGAAAAGACAGCCGGCTTAAACAAGCTGTTTCACATCTTAACGCTAACGCCGAAACTGCACAAAAAAAAGGGGTTAAACGCGCGGTCGCTCTGTTATATTCCGAAAACAATGTATGCTATGTTGATTATGATAAATGCAACAAAAAAGCTTCGTTTTACAAGCGATATAATGTTAATAAAATTCCGTTTTCAGATGTTTTCTAAATAGTTTGAA
>CAYJJR010000083.1:0-9637 GCA_964370565.1 uncultured Oscillospiraceae bacterium
GGGTCAAGACCTGCCGTAGGCTCGTCGAAGATTAAAAGCTTTGGGTCGTTTAAAAAAGCCTGCGCCGCAAGCAACCGTTGTTTCATCCCGCCGGAATAAGCACCGATTTTTTTATCCAGTTCGTTTTCAAGGTTGACAAGCGAAGCGACACGCAAAACCTCTGCCCCCGTGTCGCTCCGTTTAACTTTTTTTAATGCGCAAAAGTATTCAAGGAAAAACCTTGCCGTAAAGCCGTCGTACATTCCTTGTTGTTGGGGCATATATCCCAAAATTTCGTAAAAATCGTTTCCGATTAAAGAAACTTGTTTGTCGTTCCAAACTACCGAACCGTCGGTAGGGGAAACCGACCCTGTTATGATGTTCATCATGGAGGATTTGCCCGAGCCGTTAGGCCCCAGCAACGCATAAAGCCCTTTTTCAAACGACAGGGTAACGCCGTCAAGCGCTATAACACCATTTTTGGAATATTGTTTTGTTAATTTGTGAATTTGAAGTTTAGACATTTTGGTCACCGCCTATGGCTTAAGATAAAGTCGTATCTTCTATATCAATAAAATTCGGGTTGTTGTTCCAATAGTCTTCCTTTAGAATTAAACCCTCGACATGGTCTCTGATTTCGTGTTCTCCGTCGATAAACTCTCTTACAAATGTCTCTACTCGGCTATGAACCAAATAATAGTCTCCGGCAGAAGCTAAAATGCGGACAGGCTCTTGCCCTAGTTCAGCCGACATAAACGGGCTTTCTCTAAACAGCTCAAAATCGAAAATCTCCCCTGTCTCAACATCATAGACAAACCCATCGCTTATATCATTGCCGTTTTCAATGCCGACCATCAGTTTTCCATCATAGACATTTTGTGTGAAATCGGGACGACTATATGGCAAAGTAAACCTATCTTTAAAATTTGCTATAATTTTTTCTTCCCCTGTTAAAAGGTTTCGGGCTTTTAAGTCATATTCCGGCGCTTGCATATAAAATATTTCGTCTTGGTATAGCTTATAGAACGTAACCATCGTTCTGTCGTTTGCAATGTCGTTAACCATAAAGGAAAAATCGGTTGACTTGTATTCATTGTCGGAAATGTCATAGCTAAAAATTTCTGACGAAATTTCCGTTTCAGTTTCTCTGAAGACTCTAAAAAACATCTTGTCGTCCGTTACCGACATTATGTTGCTGTATTCCTCTGCATTAGATACTTTGCAGAGCTCGGTTACCGTGCCGTTGTCAAAATCAGATTTGTATAAACTTTCGCCAAGTGACCTTCCATCCTGCCCCGACATAAGCATCGTGAAATAAATCTCGTCGCCGTCGGTGATTACGCCATAAGGATTGATAAAACCGTCTACCTCGACTGTTTTTCGATTGCCGCCGTTTAAATCCATCTTGATTATCTTTTCTTTTCGTTCTAAAAAAAAGTCTCTCGAACTTATCAAAAACAAATAATCCTCTGTCACCATTGGGGTTGCACCCGGGTCTATATCGTCTATCCAACCGGGATTTTGTTCGTCGAAAGTAACGTTGATTTGATTGGAAAGGAATATTCGTTGTTTTGTTTCAAGGTCGAGAAACTCGACATGTGCCGAGTTTTCACTGTCGCGCTCGACCGTGAAAAAACCCAAAGAGTTGCCCGTGTTGTTGCTACCGTAACCCGATGTGTTGGATATTATGTAATACGGAGGTTTTTGTTGTTCCTGCTCCGTTTTCGGTTGATTTAAACTAGACGTGTTCGCAACCTGCCCGTCACTGTCGCTACACGAAATTAGAAAAACTGACAAGCCGGTAATAAAAGAAACTAACGCGAATTTTAAAACATTTTTCATAGCAGCCCTCTTTTTTACAATTATTTTTAAAGGATAAATGAAGTTGCTCCATTTATCCTTTGCTTGACTTTGTTGATTTATAGCAGCAAATAATTTGCTTTTGCAAATCTACGTATGATCTTCATATTTTAAATTTTCTTCTGTTTGCTTTGCGTTTTAGGTATCATTTAGTTTTTGTAATCTAGATATATACCATTAAAAACGTATATTAATAGCATATACTCTAATTAATTAAATCACATGGTACAGTATTCTTTTTTGTTTGTCAAGAAATAGTTGGACAAATTAAACTTACTTTAGTAGAATATAATTATTATGTTATACTTAGTTATAAAAAGTAATTCAATTATACATTTAGGAGAAAAGAGAAAAAAATGTTTTTAACTGAAAATGAACTAGAAGTCATGACTGTCTTGTGGAGTAATGATGTTGATTTGTCAAGAAACGAGATTATCGACCTTTCGCCACAACGTTCTTGGAAAGACAACAGCATACACACAATACTAAATTCGTTAATGAAAAAACAGTTTGTTAAAGTTGTTGGAATGAGACAATCGGGAAAGATATACGGACGAACCTATTCGGCAAACAAAACTAAAGAAGAATATATTACACATCATATATCGGGTTTGTCGCCGCAATCGGATAAAACTTTAATAGGTATTTTTTCGGCATTAACCAACGATATAACTGTTTCGGAAGGCCTTGTAAAAGACCTTGAAGAGGTTTTGGATAACATGAAAAACAGGATTGAAAAATGATTATAACACCATATTCTTTTGTAACCGCTACAATTTGGTTTAGTTTGTTTATTTTGCTTTCTGAAATGTTAAGGCGAAAGATAGGTTTTTCAATATATTGTAATATAAATATTTTAATTGTTTTCGTCGTTTTGTCTATTGCCCGTTTGTGTGTTCCTATCGAGCTTACAATAACCCAGGTTGTAGATGCTACAATAATTTTCGGGTTTACCGAATCTCTGCTTAACCCTATATTTACGATATCGAACTTTAGCGTAAATGGGTTGTTTTTGCTGGTTGCTACGTGGATAGTCGGAATAGCATATTCTTTTATCATTCTTGTTTCAAAAATCATAAGAGATAAAAAGGTTTTGAAGCTTGTTGTTTTGTCAAAAGTGAACAACGACAAGGTAGAACAATATTTTAAATCAAACTTCCAAACAAACAACAAAAGATGTTCTGTTGTTGTTTCTTCTGAAATATATCTCCCTATGGTTACCGGACTTATAAACCCAACGATACTTCTTCCCGAAACTATTTCAGACCTTCCGGAAGAAAGTTGGCACAACATTCTTAAACACGAGATGATACACGTTATTAACAAAGACCTTTGGGTTAAATTTTTAGTCGAGCTTATCTGTTGTGTTATGTGGTTTAATCCGGTAGTTTACTTGTTGAAAAGCGGGGTTGATAATAGTTTGGAGCTTAGGTGTGACTTACATTCGACCCGTGATATGAACGAGAAAGAAAAATATCACTATCTGTCAACAATCCTGTTTTTTTTGAAAAACAAATCGCCACAAAGAGCCGAGCCTTTGTTGTCTAACGGGTTTAAATTCTTGAACATATCAGAGAATTTTAACATTAAACAACGTTTTAGATTAATAAGTATACCTTATAAAGAAACCAAGTTAAAATCTTTTGGATTTGTGTTAATTTTGTGCGTCTGTTTCGTTCTTTCGTATATGGTTGTTTTTCAACCAATGCACTATCCGCCGCCCGAGGATTTAGTAGGCACATATATTTTTTTGCCGGAAAATTCGTATATTCTTGAGGAGCCGGACGGTACATATTGGATTATAAATGATGAGGGCAATAAATTTGAGGTTACAAAACGAGAGCTCTTGTCAGATGAAATGTATTCGACTTTAAAAGTAATTCAAAATGACTAGTTATACCAAATAAAACCTTCACCGTAGGTGAAGGTTTTATTTGGTATATAGTTGAATATGATTTTAATCACACTATCTTTTTATCATAAAGCCTTGCCGCATTTAACACAACTAGAACCGAGCCGGCGTTATGTACAAGCGCACCTGTTGCCGGATTTAAAAGCCCCATAACCGATAAAATAATCGCACCAAAGTTTATAATCATCGACATCGTTATATTGAATTTAATCGAGAAAATAGTTGCGTTTGATAGCTTTTTGATATACGAGATTTTAGATATATCATCACCCATAATCGCAATATCGGCAGCATCGATAGCAATATCGCTGCCCATTGTGCCCATTGCAATTCCAACATTTGCGGTTTTAAGCGCCGGAGCATCGTTTACGCCGTCCCCGACCATGCAAACATCGCCAAACGACATCATATCTTTAACTGCAAGAACTTTTCCTTCGGGAAGTAGCGAAGACTTAACCTCGCTTATCAAGACTTTATTTGCTATGAAATTAGCTGATTTTTCATTATCGCCCGTAAGAAGCACAGTTTTAACTATTCCGGCCGATTTAAGGTTTGAAATCGCTAATTTTGAACTGTCTTTTATCTCGTCCGAAAGCCCAATAACACCGATGATTTTTTTAGTGTTTGATACAATTATAACTGCTTTGCCTTGCTCTCTTAAAGCTGAAACCGTATCGGACACATCGTTACCAATAGAAAGCTTTGCATCATCCATAATCAAATCTTCGTTGCCGCAAAAAATCATGTTATCCCCAATTTTTGCGCTTACTCCTTTTCCGACAGACATCTTGAAATCGATTATGTCAGAAAAGGAAATGTTTTTTTCTTTAGCGTAGTTTATAACGGCTTTTCCGATAGGGTGCTCCGAACGGTTTTCAACAGCAACCACAAATTTTATCAACTGATTTTCATCAAAGTTAAAGGTTTTTATATCACTAACCGTAAGTTTACCGCGCGTTATTGTGCCGGTTTTGTCAAAGCATACGGTTTTAACAGTTCCCATTTTTTCTAACGCTTCGCCGGATTTTATAAGAACACCATTTTTTGTCGCTTGACCGATAGCCGCCATAATCGAAGTCGGTGTAGCCAAAGCGAGCGCACAAGGACAAAATACAACTAAAATCGTAACCGCGCGAACAAGCGCATCGTCAGGTCTTCCGAGTACAAACGCAAAAATCAAATAGGTAACAATCGCTATGATACAAGCGAGCGGGACCAGATATCCGGCCCATCTGTCGACAATTTTTTGTGTAGGCGCTTTTTGATTGTCGGCATCCTCTACAAGTTTAATCATTTTTTGAAGTGATGAATTTGCAAAAGACTTTGTAACTTTAACATCAACCGAACCAAACCGATTTATTGTGCCTGTAAACACCTCGTCGTCAACCGATTTGTCAACAGGCAAACTTTCGCCTGTCATAATGCTTTGGTCAACCGTTGTGTTTCCAACAACAATAATTCCGTCAGACGGAAAACTCTCTCCCGGCAAAACTCTGATTATATCATTTTGATTGATATCTTTTGCATCAACCATTTTTTCGCCGTTTTCTGTTACAACTCGACCTTGTGACGGAACAAGGTTTAAGAGCATTTCAATACCTTTTTTAGCCTTTTCAACCGTTCTATCCTCAAGAAACTCGCCAATAGCCATAATAAAAGCAACTTCGCCGGCGGCAAAGACATCGCCTATATAAACAGCGGCTACCATTGCAATCGTTATTAAAAGAGGGGAGGTTATCCTTTTACTTAAAGTGTTTACTACCGCCAAATATACAAGAGGTATTCCCGAAATAATAAGCGACACCCACGCGGGGTTAACCGGAAAATTAAAAGATATCTCGGTTAATGGCAGAATATATTCAGTAATGAAACTTGCAAACAAAAATATGCCTGAAATCCAAAGCATCGGTATAGAATTAAGTTTATTTATATGTTTTTTCATAGCAGACACCTATATCGTTTTAGAAAACTGATTGAGAGCAGATATCAGCTTTTCTATCGTTTCGTCTTGTTGACCGCTATTTATACCGTCAAGCACACAGTGGTGCATATGTCCCTCGAGAATAACCTGTCCAGTTTTGTGAAGGGCTGATTTTATCGCGCCGATTTGAATTAATATATCTTCGCAAGATTTATCCTCGTTCACCATTTTTTGAACACCACGCACTTGACCCTCGATTTTTTTAAGACGCTTGTTTATAGCGTCAACATCCATACATTGTTTCATATACAATCCTCCTACATTTTATACCCATAGGGGGTATAGGTATATTGTAACGATTTTTTTATGAATGTCAAGTAGTTATAAAAAAAAGTGTGGATAATGGCTTTGATTAACTTTTTAGATATATCCTACAATAAATTTGTCACGAATTTATCAGGCGAAGCAAGCCTTAGCTTGCTTTGGCGTCAATATCTGCGCCTTATGGCACGTTATACTAACGGCTCATAAGAGATATAAATATAGTCCTCTCCGTCTTGCTTCAAAGTGACAATATGCTTGTAAATAACGGAATGAAAATGTACATCTGTGGCGTTTAAATAATGTACATAAGCGACGTAAACCGAGAGCCGATATCGTTCGTCACCCGACTGTAACTTTAATATTATATCTATGGACTTTTTGATCGAAGTTCTGTATAATTTTAGTAGAAAGATTATTGCTTAATCTTAAAATCTTAGAATTTTATAATATTGAAAGAGATTGGAGAGCTAAAAATGAGCATATCGCTTTTAATGTCGGGAAAGATACGTAACGAGAAAAAATTTTTAAAAGAACTAAAAAAGATTATAAAGACTAAAAACTACACTTTTGATGAATATGATGACGAAAGCATTATTAGAGTTTGTTACATGGGCGATGTTTTTGTGACGGTAAAAAACAATACTGCCACAATCGACACCTTAACTAATCTGTTGGGGGCAGGCTACCATAAATATATCTGTGGATTTTTTGCAGAGCTGTCAAAGCTGTTTACCGAAGTTTACATAGAAGATGATACCGAATATTTTGAGCATAAAGATTTTGAACGTATGAAAGAAGAACATTTTTACACCTATATTTCAAATCTTATGTATATTTGCAGTGAAAATAGGTCAAAGGGTGGAAGTGTATGTCGAAGTTCAAACAACTATTCGCCAAAGCATATCGAGGGTACGGTAGTTTCGCCTTTTGGAAGAATAAACATAGACGAATGGTTGTTAAAAATAGAACAAGGCAAAATTTCTGAACTTGCAGAGGTATTTTATATCTGGAATAACGAAGAAAAAGATGCGACTTATTATAGAAACTTTGCTTTAAGTCTCATGTGGGAAAAACTTTGTTATGTCAAATGTGGAATAAACGAACATCAAGATCAAACCGCAACGCAGGTGCTTTGTTACCTTGAAAAAGCGGCAGAGCTTGACAGTAAGTTGCCGTTTCCTATAAATGAATATCTAGAGCTTTGCGGGTTACAAGATAGAGAACCGATAGATACCAAGAACCTAATACCTTATATCTCAAAATATCAGATTGGCTATCACAAGGATATTACACATCAAAAATTAGGCAATATTAAAGTGGCGGTACTCCCCAAAATGTTACGTGATGTTTTGGAAGATGATATTATTTGGTATAACGGACAACAAGACTTTTACAATTTTAAAGTGGCTACATATTCGGTATCTCCCAAAAAAGCGGAAATAAATGTTGCGATATTTGAAAATTTTGAGGGTGAAATAACAACTCTCATCATAGGTAACGGAATCTGCAAGGTAGCTTACGAAGGGGGCGAGGAAGGCTTGCATTCTTCCTTTGCTGTTATTGCCTGTGATGAGCAGTTAACAATCGTAACTTTTTTCTACGCAAAAAAAGAAACGCATGAACAAGTTGTAGAGCATTTAAAAATGTTTGATGCTTTGGGTGTAAATGAATAATGTATAAGTTATAATGTCGATGTATTATATGGGACAAGAAACTTTGATAAGAATTTCAATGATAAATAAAAGAGAAAACAAGAGATTAGAGAATATACGAATTTCAAGATATTAAGGGAAGTTACAATGAAAAAGATAATAAGGTTAAGCCTTGATAATGATGGTAGCACTTTCAGGGTGTGCTGATACACTGCTTGCTGGAGATAAGTCTATAACCCTTCGGCCGTTTCCAAAAAAACCCGAAAAGCAAAACCGAAATACTATCTCAAAGCGTTTATTGACCAACCGTCAAAGGATGCTTTTTTTACCAAAAACCATTTAATCAACTGTCCCACTATATGTCGAAATATATTTTTTTTAAGAGTTGACATACCCGGTCTACGTATGATAGACTTGTTTTTATCCAGTCTACATAAAGTAGACTGGATAAAAACAAAAAAGGGGTTATTTATGAAAAAACGTATTGCTTTATCAATTATACTTATTATGGTTGTAGGATTGTTTTCCGGATGCTTTACGCCACAAGATGAAGGAGAATCATCCTTTGAAACAAGTGTAACGGAAAAAATTCCTGTCACAAGCACCAATCTTCGTGTAGTTGCAAACAAAACTCCGGTATTTTATGAAACGAACGGAATTGGAATAAAAGAAGGTTATTATGATGTTTTCCAATGGTTGCCTGAAATGTATGTGGGCGAATCGGAATCAGAATATATGCACACAGCAAATATAAGGTATACCGATTACGAAACAGGGGTAAGAACCTATCTTTGCAATGTTCCGGGGTGTTCCCATAACAACGAAAGTTGCACAAGTTTTTTAAGATACCCTCGAGGAACTATTTTAATGACCAATTCAACGCAAACAGTTTTATTGCTTGCAGTGACCGGAGCGCAAGGTGACGCGGTTTTAAGCGATGAAGATGTTGGTCGAATATATAAAATGGATTTAGACGGCTCAAATAGACAAGAGATTTTAAAGCTTGATGCCTCGGAATCTTTTACTACACAATATAAAGATAGCATTATTGCGGATGAAGAAAATATATATATCAGCGTTTCAAAGATTGTAAGCGCAAGTGAAGAGCCAATTAGAGAATTTAGAAAAATAAATATAAATACGGGTGAATATGAGGTTTTGTTCGAACTAGAGCCAAATCAATATATATTATCGGCATTTGATGACATAATTGTCATAGATGATTTTAGCGAAGTAAATACATACGGTTCTGATTTTGAAGAAGCTGTTCTAAGAGATGGAAAAGCTTTAGAAAGTTCGCCTTATTATGTTTATGGGTTTTCTTTAACAGATAAAACAAAAACAAAACTTCATGACAGAATATCATACAACGGCTTATATGAACAAAACCAACTACTGGAAGTTGTTCGTACAACTGAGCAATTGGCTGAGCTAACAGTTGTTGATTTAAGAACCGGCGAAACAAAAACTATTCCAAATATTCCGGCAAACTCGTTAGAAAATATTTGGCTGTATGGTTTATATGAAAACAAACTAACATGGCAATGCATAGCAAGTGTCGTGACAACAAATGAAAATATGACTGACGGCAAATCATTAGGCGAAACCAGCGTTGTTATAGAAAGATATTTTGTTGATGTTGAAACAGGCGAGGTTACCGACTGGGATTTAATAAACGAGAATGAGGAAAGGATGAATGGTCAAGGGCCTGTTGGTATAGTTGCTCAATCGGAAGATTTATTTTTGGTATTGATGGATGATTATCAAGATAATGAAGCGCCGATTTCTTTGACTGATAGAGATGGCGTTGTACATAGCTATTCATATTCAAGACCGATTTATGCTTTAATAGACAAAGAAGATTATTTTAACAACGTACCAAACTACAGAATAATAGAGGATTTGATATAGCAGTATTTTAAAAATAAAAACAAAAAACGGAGGACAGCAAAAAATGAAAAAGCGTAGTTTAATTCTGGCAATTTTAGT
>CAYJJR010000084.1:0-9564 GCA_964370565.1 uncultured Oscillospiraceae bacterium
AGGTGGTTAAGTTTTTCTTAAACATATCGAAAAAAGAACAGTCGGAACGTTTTTTTGCAAGGATAGACGAAAAGGCAAAGAACTGGAAGTTTAGTAGCAACGACATAAAAGAACGCGAACATTGGGACGAGTATCAAAAGGCATTTGAAAAAGCTATTAACCAAACTTCGACAGAGGATTGCCCATGGTATGTAATACCGGGTGACGCCAAGTGGTATGCAAGGGCGGTTATTTCCGAGATAGTGGCAAACACGCTTGAAGAGATGAACCCACAATATCCGAAACTTCCAAAACAAGAACAAGCCTTGCTTTCAAGCGCAAGGGACACACTTATCGAAGAGGGGTATGTTCCGAAGGAAGAAGACTAGTTCAATGAGGAATTAGGAATTAGGAATGAAGGTGTCGTCAAAACCAACCGGTAGTTGGTTTTAACGATAGAATTGAATGAAAGAATTGTGGTTTTAAGCAAACAAAAAGCAACGGCAATGTTTCGATGGTTTTTCGATATAGCGCCGTTGTTATTTTGTTGGTTGAAAAAAGTTGTCAGATGCTAGAGATAAAGCGACTCGGGAGCATTCTGTTTAAGATAACGGCCCATGCCTTTTTTGCCTAAAAATTCGCCATTTTTGTATACTAGATTTCCTCTTAAAAACGTGGCTTCGGGGTATCCTTTGAAAGTTTGTCCTTCGTAAATCGTGTGGTCGGACATACTGTGCAACATATCGTTTGTGACAGTTACTTGTTTTTTGGGGTCATATACAACAATATCTCCGTCAAGCCCAACAGCGATGTCTCCTTTGCGGTCGGAAATTCCAAAAAGCTTTGATGGGTTTTTGCAACAAAGCTCTACCGCGCGACTAAATGAAATTTCGCCGGCATTCGCAAGCGACAGCATGTATGGATAGCAAAGCTCAATGCCCCCGCAGCCGTTGGGAATTTTGGTGAAGTCGCCTTTTTTTCCGTTGTCTGTTGTGCGCTTGTCCTTTTCAAAAAAAGGGCAATGATCGGTGGCCATCATCGAAACGGTTCCGTCTTTAACCGCGTTTAAAAGAGCCTCGCGAGAGGCTTCTCCTTTGATAGGAGGGGAACAAACAAAAAGTTCGGCATTTTTGCCTTTGTAAACTTCGTTTGTAAAAACAAGATATTGCGGACAACTTTCGATATAGATCTCTTTCTTTTGGTCGATAAACTGTTTTGCTAACTGTGCGCCGTCGCCGTCCGACAGATGGGCTATGTAAAATTTGCCCCCTACTTCAAGCGCTAGTTCAACAGCCTTTCGGTTTGCGGCAGAGGCAACTTGTTCGTTTTTAGACATATAGTGCCACCACGGTTCGGTTTTCCCCTCGCTTAAATATTCGTTAACCAGCTGTTCACTAAGCGCTTTGTCTTCGGCGTGTACCCCGACAATTCCGCCGACGTCTAGTGATTTTTTAAGCACCTTTTCAAAGTCCGAGTTATTAAGAAAAAAATCATACACCATATAAACTTTGTACGAATTCACCCCAAGAGAAGGGCATTTGTCAAGCGAGTCTAAAAGTTCTTGTGTCGAGACGTCTGATATACCAAGGTGGAACGAATAGTCTACGGCAGGAAACCCTTTAGCGGAGTTTTGTTGGCGAACGACGCTTTGCCCCATGTCTTCGCCTTTTTGCTGGAGTATGAAATCAAATACTGTCGTTGTGCCTCCACACGCCGCCGCCCTTGTGCCGGTGAAGTAATCATCCGATGTAAAGATGTCTTTGTATGGCATTGCGAGGTGTGTGTGTCCGTCGATAGCTCCCGGAACAACGTATTTTCCGAATGCATCATATACCATATCAAATCCATCCGGTGAGATGTTTGGGGAGATTTCGACAATCTTCTCGTTTTTGATAGCGATATCCGAAATAAAACTGTCACGCGACGTAACAACATTTCCGTCTTTTATTAAGATGTTCATAAAACCCTCCGTTTTGTTTTGACTTTTTTCTTTAAAAATAGGATAATATTATTAATTCGTAATTCGTAATTAATTATAATTTAAAAATGTGGCTAACTTTTAAAAATGTGTTTTTTGTTTTAAATGCATAGCGTTTGTGCTGAACAACAGGTTATTCAGCAGGCTTTAGTTATATTTCATCTGTTTTTGTTAATATTAATAATATACCATATATTTTTCTTTTATAAAACAAAAAAAGGAGTATTTTATCTTGAAAAGAAGCCCTTTAAGCTTATCTTTTATCTGTCTTTTGATATTTGTGGTTTCAACCGTTGCTACAACGCTTGCTGTCGTGTCGGTTAAATCGAATGAAAGTGAAAAATTACAACAAGCGTTAGCGCAAGCAACGAGTAACTCGCCGAGAAGCGGAACAATTTTAACTAAAACCGTTCCCGAAACTACGCTTGAAAACATGACTCTCGAACAAAAGGTTGGACAGCTTTTTATTTTAGGGTTTAAGTTTGACGAGCAAGGGGAAGATATGTTGGAACTTTCTTCCGAAGCGAAACAGACGATTAACTATTGCAAACCGGGCGGAATTATCCTCACGGGATTTAACATGAGTACTCCGCCACAAACCACACAGTTTATATCAGACGCGAAAAATGCCTATTCGGAATATCCTTTGTTTGTGTCGATAGACGAAGAGGGCGGAGACATAAGCCGCCTTAACTTGATTGGAACGTTTTCCGAGGACGAACGAATTCCGGCGCCACTTGAAATTGCACAAAACGAAACCCCACAAGACGCATATGACTATATGGCAACGATAGCAATAGAGCTTAAAGAATTGGGGTTTAATCTTGATTTTGCCCCGAGTTGCGACATCTTTTCCAATCCCGAAAACACCGTCATAGCAAACAGGGCATATGGAACGACGGCGGAACAGGTTGTGAAATTTATCCCAAGCGCGATAAAAGGCTTAACCGACAACGGCATTATAGCGGTTGCAAAACATTTCCCGGGACATGGCGACACGATAACCGACACGCATTATGGCCTAGCGTCGGTTGACCACGATCTTGAAAGGCTTCGCGAATTTGAATTTGTGCCGTTTGAAGCGGCTATTGAAAGCGGCGTTGACATGATAATGACGGCGCATATATTAACCGAAAACGCGACCGAAAACGACATGCCGGCGACTATGAACCAACAACTTATAACCGATATTTTAAAGGGAGAACTGGGCTTTGAAGGGGTTGTAGTAACCGACGCGCTCGACATGGACGCGATTACGCTAAACTATAGTTCGGGGGACGCCGCAGTAGCTTGTGTTCAAGCCGGTGTTGATATTCTTCTTATGCCGGAGGACCCGAAAGAGGCGTATGAAGCGATTTTGGAAGCGGTTGAAACGGGGGAGATTTCGGTTGAAACTATCGAACAATCGGTCCTCAAAATATTGGAGCTTAAATATAAGTATGGTATACTGAAATAAAAAAAGAGATTAAAGGGTTTGATTGAATGGAAAAGGATAAACAATCGATAGAGATTGGGGTCGTCGAAAGAATAGCTTCCGAGGCGGCTAAAAAGATAGACAATTTTAAAAATGGCTGTGGTGCGTTTATCGTTATGTCTGCGCTTGCCGGAATGTATGTCGGAGTTGCGGTAATTCTTTCCGCAACGGTTGGCGCGGCGCTTCCAAAACCGTTTGTGTACGGCGCAAACATCGTTCAAGGTTTAAGCTTTGGAATTGCCTTAAGCCTTGTAGTTATGGCGGGCAGCGAGCTTTTTACCGGAAACAACATGATTATGTCGATTGGGTTGTTGAAAAAAACGGTTAAGCTTTTTGAAACGATAAAGTTTTTTGGGGTTAACTGGTTAGGGAACTTTATCGGTTCGATTGTGCTTGGAACGATGTTCGTTCTAACCGGGCTTGCGGACGGCGAGCTTGGCGAATACATAATCATGACAACAAACAACAAGATTTCGCTTACAATTATTGAACTTGTTTTTCGCGGAATACTATGTAACTTTCTTGTGTGTGTGGCGGTTTGGTGTAGCAAAAAAATGACCTCTGAATCGGGGAAACTTATTATAATTTGCATGTGTCTATTCGCGTTTATAACGTCGGGTTTTGAACACAGCATAGCAAACATGACGCTGTTTACAATGGGGGTTTTGTTATCTTCGGGCGATGCTGCTATAATTATCGGATGTCTTTACAATTTGTTTTTTGTCACGATAGGGAATATGTTGGGCGGGATTTTGTTTGTTGCTTTGCCATATTTTAAAGCTGAGAGAAGAGAGCCTAATAAAAAAGCGTAGGATTGTAGCAACAAGACAGATAAATTGTTTGAAAATTACATATTAAACCGAATAAAAATTTTTTATCAAATGACTAATTTTTTTCGTCAAAAACATTGACATATTGCAAAAGTAATGGTATACTATTCAAGCAATAACGTTTGCGGGTTTAGCTCATTTGGTAGAGCGCCACCTTGCCAAGGTGGAGGTAGCGAGTTCGAGCCTCGTAACCCGCTCCATTTTTTTATAAAAAATGTTTTTATGGCGCCATAGCCAAGTGGTAAGGCCGAGGTCTGCAAAACCTCTATCCTCCGGTTCAAATCCGGATGGCGCCTCCAAAAAGAAAACCTCGCAGCATGTTTAGTTGTGAGGTTTTTTCTTTTTAAAAAATTCATCAATTCGCACATGCAGAGCAGACTGTAGAAAAACCCTAGTATTCTAACTCAGAATACTAGGGTTTTTCTATAATAAGTTGTTAAATTAGAGTCTTGTAACGGTTTTGTGGTTTACCATTATTAAAATAAACACAAACTATTCCGCGGATCTTTCCGCGATAAAGTTGCAATAATCGCCAAACGGCAAAGGCTTGCTGAAAACATAACCTTGGATATAATCGCAACCACATTCGATAAGGAAGCTTTTTAATTCTTCGTCTTCGACACCCTCCATAACAACCTCGATGTCTCTGTCGAGCGATTTAATCGCAATCAAGAATTTATTGAAAAAGTCACGATGTTTTTTGTTTGACGTAGAGCTTACAACAAAGCTACGGTCAAATTTAATGATGTTTAAAGGAACACGGAAAAACATGCTAAAGTTTGAATATTCAACCCCGAAATCGTCCAATTCAAACGAAAATCCATAGTTAAGAAACTCTTGCATCATCTGTAAAGCGGCGTTAAGATCGGTTGCAAATGTGCGCTCGGTGAGTTCTATTTTTATCATGTCGGGCGAAAGGTTATGGCAGGTCACTGTGTCATAAACTTCTTTTGCAACACCTTTTTTCATCAACATAGTGTAAGGGAAGTTTACCGAAATTGAAGACAATTTTAAATTTGAACCAAACTGTTGGACAAGTTGGCGGTAATCGGAGCAAACAAGTTCCAAAATCGTTTCGGTTATCTTTACAATCAAACCGGTGTCTTCCGCTATTGGTATAAATTCACCGGGTGAGATAAAGTCGCCTTGATCCTGTTTGAAACGTATTAAAGCCTCTGCCATAGAAAATTCGTTCAGTTTAATTGAATAGATAGGTTGATAAAACATCTCGAACCCATCGGTAGCTAAAGCCTTTTTTATACGTTCGATAACGTAGTTTCTTCGTTTCATCTGCTCGACAATTTTGATGTCATAAAAATTAATCGTGTCGTTTGTAGATTTTTTGATTATTGATAAAGAATAGTCCATTGCGGACATAATTTCTTGCGTTTTGGTTCCAAACTGTGGGAAATCTACCCGTGCATATACAAACTCTATAGTAAATGTACTGTCGTCTATATAAAAAGGTAGCTTTAAATTTACGCACATGTCTTGGATTTTTTGTTTAAGTGCTTTGTCACAATTGGGCAAGAGTAAAGCAAATTCATCGCCGGAATATCTAAATACCTGTTTATTTAAAAACAACGTTCTAAACCTTAATGCAATTTGTTCGAGCAGAGTGTCGCCAAAATTTAACCCGTTGCGTTCGTTTATCCCTTTAAAGTTTCTGATACTAAAAACAAAAAGCGAATATGGCGTGTTGGTTTCGCTAAGTTTGGTCATCCTTTTTGTGAGCGAAGCTCTGTTAAGTAGTTCGGTTAAAGGATCTGTGTTTTGTGAAACGTTATGTATGTAAAACTGGATTATCAAAACGCCGACAACGCTTGCAAGACCGGACAGTTGAAGCGGTGGGAAGATAAGTTGTGTACAAAAAATTATCGTTGCGACAAAAAGGTTTAAAAACACAAGCAAAAGACTTAATCTTTGCGGAGATTTAAAGTTTTTAATCGTAAAGTATATGACTAAACCAAAGTAGTAAAACGCTATGATATATGATACCTTAAACCATTCTCCGCGCACATATCCGATTGTTGGGGATATCGTGAAGATTAATTTATGAATACCGTTGGTTGCGACAAATAAACAATAGATTGCATATGGCAACCATGCCCAATAATATTTTCTAAAAAAGTTTATCTTATAGGTTTTTGGGTAGATTAAAGTTATTCCATAAAACAACGCCATTGGCGCCGCTATCGAACAGGTGAAAAAATACATATATTTTAAAGCGGTTACCATCCATAAAGGATAGTCCATAAAGAAATCTGCCGTAATTAGCGAAGCTAATGTTGCAACAATTGACACAAGCGTTGCAAGTTGCATCCATTTTAACGCGCCGTATCTAGTCGTGCCTTTACTTTCATTTAAAGCAAAACTTATTGTTGCAAGACAGATTATTACTAACGAAGCCGCTTCGGCTGCTAAATTATAAAAAGCCATAATAATTTACCCACGTTAACAAAATAATAATATGTTACCATTTATTATACGCCAAAAAAGCTAAAACGTCTATATAATAAATATAAACATTAAATGAATACATTGTTCGCCATTTTGCACCTATGGTGCAAAAACGTAGTATTTCTTTAATTTAAAGACTTCATCAAATATAAATAATCCGTAGGATTATTTTGGGGAGCTCCGCCGTAAGGCGGAGATTATGTATACTCCTCTTTAATAAACTCCGCGGATACAAAACCGTAAACCGCAACCACCGCTAAAACCCCAACACCCAGCCACGCAAAAAGCGGGTTTGTCGCGATGTACCCGACGAGATGGAAAACAGGATAGACAGAAACGAGTTTCAACTCCTCGACAAGGATCATAGACATAAGCGGCATAACGCAAAAAACAAGCGAAGATATCGCAAGGGTTGTTGTAATCTTTGCGGTTTTTGCCGAGATGGCGGAGATAATAAAAGCTACCCCGATACAACAAACGGTTCGCAAAATAAGCATAAAAAGAAACATTGAATAGATACCAAATACTATTGGCACTTCGCTGAAATACTGTAAACTCTTTGCCGGATAGAAAAACCCCGACAAGCCGTAGTCTCTCGCTACCGAGATAAAACTTGGAACATATGACATTAACCCCACAAAACCGCCGACCAAAACGCAAAGCCGGAGTTTACTTTTGGCGGTGTGTTGTCGTCCTAGCGGAGTTGTCTTAATAAGCTTTTGCAACCCGCTTGCTTTTTCTTTTGCTATAACATCTGACATGCAAAGTATTAAAACCACCATGGCAAAAAGCGTCTGTCCTATGTCGTTCTGTTCGTCAAGGTCGAAGAGTTTTTGATAACCCGTGTCATACAAAAGGTATGCACCGTTGTTGTTTAAGACATAGTTTACGTTGTTTTGGGAAACTTGGCGGAATATATTTCTGTCCTCTAAAAGGTCGCTATAACCTGCCAAAAACAAAGAGAACTGCTCATTTGATATTTCGCCCGTCGACACTTGCCTTTCAAGCTCGGCGAGCGGTTCAAACGTCGCCCACCTCTCAAGCATATACTCATACGCCTCGTCGTCGTATCGTCCCTCGATGTTTAACATATAGTCTTTATACCTAAGTTCAAACGGGTGGATATACGAAACGTTTGACACCCCAAAATATATCTGGACGGCGGTGTATAGGATTAAGATAAAAAGAGCCTTGTTGCTTATTAGTAGCTTATAGTTTTCCACTCTAAAAACAGATTTAGTTATAACCGACATTCTTTTGCTAAACAGGTTAAAAGAACGTCCTGTTTTTTTTGTATTTAAAACAAACCGCCGACCAAAAGAATATGTCAAAACAAACATCAAGACAACAACAAGCGAAAACAGCACCATAAACACAAACTCGACGAAAAACCTTGTGTACGGTATGTCGCCGATGTTGATGCAAAAATATTGCCCCAAAAGTTCGTTTGTGTCCAAAAGGCTTATGCAGTTTGCATATTTTATCGCGCCGAAATCCCCCGTTGCACGAAACAAAAGACGTTGTAAAAAGTTTATCGCAAGAAAAACGACAATTCCCAGATACCCCGCCCAGTTTGTTCGGAAAATTAAAGTTATCGTTAACGCAACAAACCCAATAACCGATAGCGCGAGCCATTTCGCCGCAAAAAACAACGCTAAATACTCCGCCACCGTGACTTCAAGCGTTGTGTGCATCAAAAACGGAACCGACTGAACCGACCTTGACAAATCAAAAAGTCCATATGCAACGGAGCAGTAGACAAGGTTAAAAAGATAGAACAAAAGCACCACCGGCAAAAGGCTAAAAGTTATGGCGAAAAGTTTTGCGACGGCGGTTAAAAAACGCCCCCTTGGCGTGCTTGCGACAAGAGCCAAAAGGCCTTTTTCTTTTTCGATAGTTAATGCGGCGGTCGAAAGAAAAAACACCATTCCGATAAGAACCCAGTCGGTAGCTCGAAAGTTAATGGCTTTTTCAAGCCCCGCTTCGGGGAAATATTCTATCTCGATATCCCTTAAATTTTCGTAAGCCGCCGCGGTTTTTTCGATAGTTGCTATGTCAAAACCCGACTCTTGATTTTGAAATATCGAGATGCTTGAAAGGCGCTGTGCCGCCTCTTCAAGCTCGTCCAAAAAAACTTGATAGCGAGAGACCTCGTTAAACTCTTCGCCGATATCGGTATAAAAACGATATTGTTTTCTGACGTCGCCTTCAAAAACCGAAAACTCCGCAAGATAACTATCAAAGATTTCCTTGTTGTTTTGTCTTAAAGTTTCGTTTAACTGTCCGCTTAACGCCTCGCCCGTTAGAATGTTATTTATGAGATTATATGCGTTATACCGTTCGATTTCGCCCTCGATAAACTCGCCTTTTTGTTGTTCGCTAAGACCCGAAAGGGAAGCCCCGAGTTTTTTATATTCCGACGGGGAAACTTCGTCAAGGTACAACGAATTAAAAATCAGCAACAAACAAAAGTTAACCGCAAGAAGCAAAGCGATCGATAGAATAACCTTTTTAGAAGTCCATATCTTTTTAAGTTCTGCTTGAAATAACTTAAACATCGGTTTCCTCGTCAAAAATATTCATGTACGCCGTTTCAAGATCCTTGCCTTTGGCGTATTTTTCCACCATCTCGCCCACCGTTCCAACGTCTTTGACAACCCCTTTTTTAAGGAATATGACTTTGTCTGCAACCGTTTCGACGTCCGAAACCACGTGGGTCGCGACGATGACTATTCTGCCCTCGTCCGCCGTTTTTTTCAAAACCTCTCGAAGCCTTACCCTTTCTTTTGGGTCAAGACCTGCCGTAGGCTCGTCGAAGATTAAAAGCTTTGGGTCGTTTAAAA
>CAYJJR010000085.1:0-9192 GCA_964370565.1 uncultured Oscillospiraceae bacterium
CGCCCCGACGGGCGAACCATAATTACGAATTACGCATTACGAATTACGAATTAAACAAAGGGCGGTTTTATGCTATGAAAAAAATTCATTTATCTTTTTTGCAACTTCGAGTTCGATTTGTTTTGCCTGTTCAAGATTTTTCGACATAATTGAAACGTATGCTTTTAACTTTGGTTCGGTTCCCGACGGACGAACGATAACGGAACACTTGTCCGATAACATAAACTTTAAAACATCTGATTTTGGTAAACCGTCGATGCCGTCAAGGTAATCTGTTTTTTGTGTAATTTCAAAACCCAAAAATTTGACGATATTCTGTCTAAGGCTCGACATGATTTCTCTCATTCTGACAAAGCCTTTTTCGCCCTCTAAATCAAACGAATATATCGAATTTAAACAATATCCGTGTCTTTTATAAATGCCCTCTAAAACGTCGAGTATCTCGACACCTTGCGATTTATAATAGGCGAACATTTCGGCGATTAAAACCGCGCCTACAACGCCATCCTTGTCGCGCACATAGCTTCCGCAAAGATACCCAAAACTGTCTTCCAACCCGAAAACAAAACTTTCGGTTTTTCCGTTTGCTTCTAAAATTCCCACCTGTTCGCCGATAAATTTAAAACCGGTTAAAACATCGATGGTCTTAATACCATACTCGGCGGCCACCGATTTTGCAAGCTCGCATGTCACGATGGTTTTAACTATAACAGGGTCTTTCGGCAACGTGTTTTGCGCCGACTTTTGGCTTGCTATATATTCAAGCAACACAAGCCCCGTTTCGTTGCCCGACAAAAGACGATATTCTCCCGAGCGCCCTTTAACCGCTACTCCAACCCTGTCACAGTCGGGATCGGTCGCAAGAACAAGCTTTGCATCAACTCTTTTTGCATATTCAATCGAAAGAGACAAAGCGTCCTCGACCTCGGGGTTAGGGTAGCTGCATGTCGGAAAATTTCCGTTTGGATTTCGTTGTTCTTCGACAACCGTTATGTTGTTAAATCCCGTTTCGCAAAGCGCGCGTAAAACCGGCTTTAGGCCTGCTCCGTTTAAAGGGGAATACACTATCGAAACGTTTCGGTTAATATCTTTGTTATCCAAGTTCAAACATTGGTTTTTTACGTTTTTAATATACTTATCGTATATTTCGCTTGAAATATACGATATTACGTTGTTTTGTCGAGCTGTTTCAAAGTCAATCTTTTTGACACCCTCGAAGATATCTGTGTTTTGAATTGATTGATAGATATCGGCGGCGGCTTTTTCGGTTATCTGGCAACCGTCCGCGCCGTATACTTTATAGCCGTTGTATCGTGCGGGGTTGTGCGAAGCGGTTACCATTATGCCGGCCGAAAGCGAGAGCTCGCGAACCGCAAACGAAAGACAGGGCGTCGGCATAAGTTCGGGGTAGATATATGTTTTAATTCCGTTTGCCGCGAAAACCTCCGCCGAGACGTTCGCGAAAAGGTCGGATTTTATACGCGAATCATAGCTTATCGCTATACCGCGTTTATCTTCGGGGAAATTTTGAACAACGTAATTTGCCAAACCTTGCGAGGCTTTTGCTATCGTATAAACGTTAACGCGGTTGGTTCCGGCGCCGATAATTCCGCGCAGACCGCCCGTTCCAAACTCAAGGTCGCGATAGAACGCATCTTGTATTTTGTGGTCGTCGCCTTTAATCTCGACAAGCTCTTTGTAAAGCTCGTCGCTTTTCGTGACCTTTTCAAGCCACAAGTTATATTTTTTTACTATTTCATTTTTAAGCATTATTATTCTTTTCCGTTTTGTGATTTAAAATTAAGAGTAGTTAACAAGAAATATCTAAAAAAACTGCTTTTCCCGACATCGAAATCTCGACACTGTCGGACGGTATGAAAACACAATCTCCCTTGTTTACCTTTAAAGTCGTATTAAGAAACTTTAACGAAGCGGTTCCTTCGACCGATAAAAGAACGCGAAACGACGTGTTGTCGGTTGCGAAGTTTAAATCTTGTTCGTATTTATTGTTTAAAAGCAATCTATCAACTTTGAAATATTCACATCGACAAAGGCTTTCAAACGCATATCCTTTTTTATATCTCAAAAGCCTGACAGGTTGGCGGAGTTGTTCGCTCGCGTCAAGGTTTGCGACGTCAAGGGCTTTTTTTATATGGAGCTCTCTTTTGTTGCCGTCGCCATCTTTTCTGTCATAGTCGTAAAGACGATAGGTCAAGTTAGAGCTTTGTTGTATCTCGGCTATTAAAATGCCTTTTCCCAAGGCGTGAACCGTTCCGGGTTTTATAAAGAAAACGTCGTTTTTTGAAACGTTATATCTTGACATGAACTTTAACGTATCGCCGTTCTCTATGCTTTTTTCAAGCATTTGTTTGTCTGTTTTGGTGTGAAGGCCGTACACAAGTTTACTGTTTTGTTCGGCGTCCAACACATACCAAAGTTCAGTTTTGCCGAAACTTTCGTTTTCGTGTTGTTTTGCATATTCGTCGTTTGGGTGGACTTGAATTGAAAGATCGTCTGCCGCATCAATTAGTTTTACAAGTATCGGAAGTTCGCCTACTGTGCGTGAGTTTGTTCCGAGAAACGTTGGATTTTTTCGCAGTATTTCGGACAGTGTTTTCCCTTTAAATTCTCCGCTGTTTGCAAAACTGTCACCGTCTTTGTGGGTCGAACATTCCCAAGTTTCGGCGAGAGGAAAAAGAGAAATGTCTTTTTTAAACTCGTCGTTAAGCCTTGTTCCGCCCCAAAGATAATCTTTGGCGGACGGTTTAAGCAAAAATGGCAGATTTTTTTGGTTGTTACAGTTCAAGGTCGAATTTTTGTTTGTCATCGACAGAAATCTCCCGGCCGAGTTGAACCTCGACTATCTCCATTGTGGTGGTGGCGACGACGGTGTGTTTGCAACCTGCTTCGATAGTTATGACGTCGCCCGGGCGAACGTTTTGTTTCATGCCGTCCACAACGGTGTAGCCTTCGCCCTTTGTAATGGTCCATATCTCGTCGCGATGTTTATGAGAGTGGTAGTTCATCTTGTTGTTTGGATTAAGTAAAACGCGTATCGTAAGGCTTTGTTCACCGATATCCAAAATCTTAAACTCGCCCCAAGATTTTTCAGCATACATAATCTGGCGGTCGATGTTGTCCACAAACGGTTTTATATAACTTGATTGGTGTTTATCCGAGATAAGAATGCCGTCTACGCCGGCAGACACCACAACGTCGTTTAACCCCATACACAGTATAGGTATGTCGAGTTCGTTGACGACGTGGACGTTGTTGTTGTTTTGTGTTTCGATTACGTTTCCTATAAAATTTTGTCCCATAGCTTCGGAAAACGTGTTCCACGTCCCAAGGTCTTTCCATCGTCCGTCAAACCGCAAAACCGAGATGTCGCGTTCCTTTTCAACAACAGCATAGTCAAAGCTTATTTTGTTAAGCGTTTCATACTTATAGAAAAGGTCGTTATAGTCTTTAAAATCTATAAGTTCGTGTGCCTTGTTTAATATATAGCTTAACTTAAATCCAAAAACGCCTCCGTTCCAAAGCGCGCCTTTTTCGATATATTGTTTCGCCGTCGCAAGGTTTGGTTTTTCTTTAAACTCTAAAACTTTACTTACGTTGTTTTTATCTTGAGGGATTATATATCCGTATTTTTCGCTGGGATAGGTTGGGTTCATACCCAAAAGATTTATGTTGGATTTTCCGCTGTCGCTGATTTTTGACAGATGTTCAAGCGCTATGAAAAAATCTTGGTCAACATATGGGTCGACGGGGCAGACGATAACCGAGCTTTCAAGCGGAACTTTTTGAACATCGTGAAGATACGCCGCCGCAAGCGCAATTGCCGGAAAGGTATCTTTTCGGCAAGGTTCAACCGAGATTCCGACGTTGTCTGAAAGTTGGTTTTTAATAGAACTTACTTGTGTTTTAGAGGTCGCGACCGTTACAACGGCGTCGGGACAGACGTCTAAAATCTGGCGGTGGACACGTTGAACCATCGATTCTAAAACATCGTCGGGGTTTTTAAACATCTTGATAAACTGTTTTGAACGAACGTCGTTGGAAAGCGGCCAAAGCCGTTTGCCTGAACCGCCCGACAGAAGAATTATGTTCATTTTAATGTCCTTTCTATCTCTCTGCCCTTGTTTCGCCTTCAAGGAAATCTTTGTACGAAAGTTTTATTCCGTCGTAAAGTTCCGTTTTATATTTCCAACCTAAATTTGCAAGCTTTGAAACGTCAAGCAACTTTCGCATAGGCCCGTCCGGTTTGTCTGTGTCAAACACAAGTTCCCCCGAAAACCCAACTATCTCTTTAACCGTTTCGGCAAGCTGTTTAATCGAAATCTCTTTTCCTGTTCCGACGTTAACCGTTTGGTCGCCGCTGTAGGTGTTCATCAAAAACACACAGGCGTTTGCAAGGTCTTCGACATAAAGGAATTCGCGTTTTGGCGAACCCGTCCCCCAAACAACAACTTTGTCGAGATTTTGTTCTTTTGCTTCGTGAAACCTTCGTATAAGCCCCGGAAGCACGTGGGAGTGTTCGGGGTGGTAGTTGTCGCGAGGGCCGTATAGGTTAGTGGGCATAACGCTTATATAATTTGTTCCGTATTGGCGGCCTAGATATTCACAGTATTTAAGTCCGCTTATCTTCGCGAGCGCATACCCTTCGTTGGTCGGCTCGAGCGATGATGTTAGAAGACAATCCTCTGTCATCGGTTGAGGAGCCTGTTTTGGATAGATGCACGACGAGCCCAAAAACAAGAGTTTTTTACAGTTGTTTTTAAAAGCACTGTTGATAACGTTCATCTCGATCATCATGTTGTCATACATAAAATCCGCTATGTGTTTGCTGTTTGCTATTATTCCGCCAACCTTTGCCGCCGACAAAAAAACATAATCGGGTTTTTCTTGTTGGAAAAACTCCTCTACAGGCTGTTGACGACGAAGGTCAAGCTCGCTTGAACGACGCGTTATAATGTTTGTGTAGCCGCCCTTTTCAAGTTCACGAACTATCGCAGACCCAACCATTCCGCCGTGGCCCGCTACATATATTTTTGCCGAAAGTTCCATCATATCTTGTAAACGTTTCCTTTTTGTTTATACTATAGATTTTTTTGCAAGCTCTTGTTTCGCAAGCTCAAGGTCGTGTTTTGCCATGAGTTTTACAAGTTGTTCATAGCTTGTCTTTTGCGGGTTCCAACCGAGAACCGTCTTTGCTTTTGTGGGGTCGCCGAGAAGCGTGTCCACATCGGTCGGCCTAAACCACGACTTGTTGACGCTAACTACAACTTTACCGGTCTTTATGTCGATGCCTTTTTCGTCGATGCCCTCGCCCTCAAATTTAAGCTCTATACCGACTTCGGCAAACGCCCTTTGTGTGAAATCGCGGACGGTATGTTGTTCTCCTGTCGCTATGACAAAATCCTCCGGTACGTCGTGTTGAAGCATAAGCCACATACATTCGACATAATCTTTCGCATAACCCCAGTCGCGCAAGCTGTCCATGTTTCCAAGCTCCAAAACGTCTTGAAGCCCACAAGCGATTCTGCCAGCGGCGAGCGTTATCTTTCTTGTAACAAACGTCTCTCCGCGGCGTTCCGACTCGTGGTTAAAAAGTATTCCGTTAACTGCAAACATTCCGTACGCTGTACGGTATTCCTTTGTCATCCAAAAACCGTATTGCTTCGCAACAGCGTATGGGCTATATGGATAAAACGGGGTCGTTTCGCTTTGGGGAACTTCGACAACCTTGCCGTAAAGTTCCGAGGTCGACGCTTGATATATTCGGCAACTGTCGCTAAGGCCGAGAATTCTAACCGCTTCGAGAACACGCAAAACCCCAAGCGCGTCGACATCGCCCGAATATTCCGGAACGTCAAACGATGTCGCGACGTGGCTTTGAGCCGCTAGGTTATAAAGCTCGTCCGGTTTAACTATGCTTATTATACGTATTAAAGACGACGTGTCGGTTAAATCTCCGTCGTGTAGCGTTATTTGATTTTTCGCTAAAAGATGGTCTATTCTTGCGGTGTTGGATATCGAAGCGCGTCTTGTTATGCCGTGTACTTCGTATCCTTTTTCAAGTAAAAGTTCCGCAAGGTATGAGCCGTCTTGTCCCGTTATTCCGGTTATTAGAGCTTTTTTCATCTGTGTTTGTCCTTTTCGTTTCTTTTTTTATAGCTTTTGGATAAACTCAACTCGTTCGTTGTTCGGTCCTTTTATGAGAAAAAATCGAACACCGTTTTGTCCAAAAGGAAGCTCGGAAAGTTCCATGTCAAGCGTTCCAATCTTGTCCGCTATAACCGATTCATAAACTTTTTTGACATCGTCTACATAAAAAGCCATGTGGTCTATGGCGCCGTTTTGCATTGATACTGTTGCTTGTTCGTATATTTCTATCTCGACATTAGGAGCTTTTAAAAATGCAACGCGACATTCGCCGTTTTTCTCGCTTTGAAAATGTTCCATGCCAAGAGCTTTGTAAAATTCCAAACTTTGCTCAAATTTGTTGGTCGGTATTCCGATGTGAAGATAGTTTTGATAGCTTTCAAACGCTTTCATGTGATGCTCTCCTTATAATTTTCTTAAAATTTTTAACTTGAAACTTTCGCCTCAATTATGTACAATTATAACAGATAGTAATTTATTTTGAAAGGATAAAGTTTTATGTCAATACTTATAAGCGGCGGAGCGGGGTACATCGGAAGCCACACCGTAATAGAACTGCTTGAAGCCGGATACGAAGTTGTTATAGCAGACAACCTCTACAATTCATCCAACGAGGCGATTTCCAGAATTAAAGAGATAGCAAACAAGGATTTCAAGTTTTACGAAACAGATTTAACCGATCTTTCAAAGACCGAAAAAATCTTTGAGGAAAACAAAGACATAACCGCAATTATTCATTTTGCGGCGTACAAAGCGGTTGGCGAGTCGGTTGAAAAACCGCTTGAATACTACGACAACAACCTAACATGTACATTGAATTTGTTTAAGTGTATGAAAAAATACGGCGTAACCGATTTTGTGTTCTCGTCGTCCGCAACCGTTTACGGCGACCCGCACACAGTTCCGATAACGGAGGAATTTCCGCTTTCGACGACAAACCCATATGGCGCGACAAAGCTTATGATAGAGGACATGCTGCGCGACATATCGAAGGCAACGCCGGAACAAAACATCGCAATTTTAAGATATTTCAACCCGATAGGCGCACATAAATCGGGCAAGATAGGGGAAGACCCTAACGGCATTCCAAACAACCTTGTGCCGTATATAGCGCAAGTTGCGGTAGGCAAACTTAAAGAGCTTAGAGTTTTCGGCGACGACTATAACACGCCGGACGGAACCGGTGTCCGCGATTATATCCACGTCGTAGACCTTGCAAAGGGACATGTGTCGGCGCTTAAAAAGCTTGAACAAAAACCCGGTCTTGTAACATACAACCTTGGAACGGGCAACGGCTACAGCGTGCTTGAGGTGGTTGCGGCGTATGAAAAAGCTTGCGGCAAAAAGATAGCGTATGCAATTGCTCCGCGGCGCGCCGGAGATATTGCGCAATGTTTCGCCAACCCCGACAAGGCGAAAAACGAACTCGGGTGGGAAGCACAGTTTGGAATAGACGAGATGTGTGCCGACAGTTTCCGTTGGCAAACCAACAACCCGAATGGGTATAAGAGCTAGGTGGCAGTTAAACTGTTTTAGAGAGCCTTTGTGCTTATTTGTTTGCCGCGTGATAATCTAGTTATCCCTTCGGCTTGTTGTGAGAATAAGCAATCTGTTTACATGCAAAACCCTCCCTGAATTGTAAAATCCGAGGAGGGTTTTTTGACGATTATTAATAGCGTCGATTTCTTATTTAAGCTCTACTGTAGCGCCAGCGCCCGAAAGTGTTGCTTGAATTGTTTCAGCGTCAGCTTTTGAAACGCCTTCTTTGATCGGCTTCGGAGCGCCGTCAACGAGTTCTTTCGATTCTTTAAGGCCAAGACCTGTGATTTCTTTAACAGCTTTAATAACTGCCATTTTGTTTTCGCCTGCCGAAGCAAGGATAACATCATAAGATGATTTTTCTTCTTCTGCTGCGCCGCCTGCTGCGGGGCCTGCAACTGCAACTGCTGTTGCTGCTGCCGAAACACCGAATTCTTCTTCGATTGCTTTAACGAGTTCCGAAAGTTCGAGAACTGTCATGCCTTTAACGTCTTCAATAATTTTTTTGATATCTGCTGCCATTTTAGATGACCTCCAATTTTAAATTTTTAATAAGAATAAATGTAGTAGCGGTTAAGCCGCTTCTTTTTGTTTTGCAACTTCCGAAATAGCTCTTGCGAAAGAAGCGATAATGCTGTTGAAAGAGCCGGCAACTTGAGCGATGAGGGCTTCTCTCGGGGGTAGTGTTGCGATAGCTTTGAGTTCTTCCGTTGTGCAAACTTTTCCTTCAACCGTTCCAATTTTAATATTGAAAACTTTTTTAAGTTTGTCGGAATACTTTTGCAAAACCTTTGCAGGAGCAATTGCGTCATCTTTTGAAATAGCAACCGCTGTGCTGCCTTGAAGAGACGGTAGGAAATCGTTAAGCCCCGCTTGCTCGAAAGCGTATTTAAGGATAGAGTTTTTTACAACGATGTATTCAACTCCCGCCTCACGAAGTTCAGAACGAAGGGTTGTATCGTCCGCTACGTTAATGCCGATATAGTCAACTAAAACTATCGAAGCGGCATCTTTAACTTTTGCTGCGATTTCGTCTACTAACTGTTTCTTCTGGTTAAGAATTTTTTCACTTGCCAATTTGTTTCACCTCCATTGTTATTTTCGTAAACTTTCTTTTAATTGAAAATTTACCGTGAAAACAAAAAACCTTCCCCAAGTTTTACAAACCGGGGAAGGAAACCTATCGAATTAAATCCAAAAAAGGATTAATGATTAGTTTTTTCCTCGGCAGGCGAAGCGTTACCGCTTCATTATGTTTTCACACCTGCTGTCTTTGGTTAAAACAGCTTTTATATTTTACCAAACAAACAAACTTTTGTCAATAGTTTTGAGCTATTGAACAACGTTTTGCAGCGTTTAAAGCCGCCGCTTAATTTTTTTGATATATCCCCAGCCGGAGGTAACACCGTTGGTGGGGGATATATCTTCCGCTTTTGTACTATTGAGCAGCGTTTAAAGCCGCCGCCATGTATTTGTTTGTGCTTACGC
>CAYJJR010000086.1:0-9114 GCA_964370565.1 uncultured Oscillospiraceae bacterium
ATTAATCAAAAGGTTTAAATGTGTCTTTGCTTGGATTACTTTCAAAAATACAACGATGAGATTTTTTGATTTTTTATTTGCGTTTTGCATATATGCTTGATATAATATTTTTATATTAATAATCAGATTAGAAAGAGAACGTGACTTATGAAAAACAAATTTGATTTTAACAAGTTTCAAAATGGTTTTGAAAAACTTTATACGCTTGAACTGAAGGATGAAAACGTAGAGAGATTTGAAAGAATTTATGATACGTTTTGTGATATCTATAACGTCCCAAGCGAGGATAAACTTTTTCTTTTTTCCGCTCCCGGAAGAACAGAGGTTTGCGGAAACCATACCGACCACCAAAGAGGGAACGTTTTGGCGGCGGGAATTAATCTTGATGTCATAGCGGTTGTCGAACCTAACGACGACATGGTTATACGCGTTAAATCGGAAGGTTACGATGAGGACGTTGTGGAACTTTCAGATCTTTCGATAAAAGAAAATGAGATTAATAAATCTAAGTCGCTAATACGTGGAATCGCGGCAAGGTTTAACCAACTGGGATATGACGTCAAAGGCTTTAACGCAACCACAACGACCAACGTGCTTAAGGGTTCGGGGCTTTCGTCGTCTGCTGCTTTTGAAGTTTTAATCGGCACAATTATCAATGAGCTTTTCTGTAGTGGAAAAGAAACCGCTATTAGCATTGCCCAGATTGGACAGTATGCTGAAAATGTATATTTCGGTAAACCGAGCGGACTTATGGATCAAATGGCGTCCTCTGTAGGAAACATTGTCACCATAAACTTTTTTGATAAAGAAAACCCAATTGTTAAAAAACTTGATGTCGATTTTGAAAAATGCGGATATAAACTTTGTATAATAGACGCAAAAGGAGACCACGCCGACCTCACATCGGAATATGCCGCCATTGCATATGAGATGAAAGCGGTTGCGGAGTATTTCGGCAAAACGGTGCTTTCGGAAGTTTCGGAACAAGAAATTTACGACAACATAGCACAACTTAAAGAAAAAATCTCCGACCGCGCAGTCATACGTGCGATACACTTTTTTGAGGACGACAAACGCGTCGCAAAAGAAGTTGAGGCTTTGCAAAAAGGAGACTTTGAAACATTTAAGCAGCTTGTCATCCAATCGGGCGACAGCTCGTATAAATATCTTCAAAACATCTACGCCGCGCAGACTCCGACAAAACAAGAGATATCGGTTCTTCTCGTTGTGTGTGAAAAGCTTCTCAAAGGCAAAGGTGCTTGGAGGATACATGGTGGCGGATTTGGCGGAACGGTTCAAGCATTTGTGCCGAGCGACTATGTAAAAGAATTTAAAACCGAGATAGAAAAGATTGGCGGCGAAGGCACCTGTCACGTGTTAAACATTAGACCGTATGGCGGAACCTGTCTTAACAACCTTTAACAGAAAAAGAAACGATAGTTTGAAACACGGCTTCAAAGGTGAGTTTTGTGTTTTTTGTTCAAAAGGGTAAACGAAATTTTGCCGCGTTAAATATCTCTGTGGCAAAACCACCCAAAGCATCAAGAAAGGAATGGGAATTATTATGGAATACAGTAGTTTTGCGGCTTTTTATCTGACCGAATATGCGGTTCAAAAGAAATTGATAACGAAAGAGGACAAGGAGTATACCCTTAATCGTTTGCTTGAAGCTATGTCGGCCGAGATGTTTTATGAAGACCCCGACTTTGACGGTTCAAAACAAGTTGAACTTTTTGAAATTCTTCCGGTAATGATTAATGCCGCGGTCGGCAAAGAGATAATCGACGACTCGATAACGGCGAAAGACCTTTTTGATACAAAGATAATGGGCGCAATAACTCCGCCACCGTCGGCGGTTAACAAAAAGTTTTGGGAAAAATACAACGTTTCGCCCGAAAAGGCTACGGAATATTTTTTCAACCTTTGCAAAGATGTCAACTACATCAGAACCGACAGGGTTAAAAAAGACGTTAGCTATAAAGTTTCGTCGGAATATGGCGAGATCGATATAACTATAAACCTTTCTAAACCGGAAAAAGACCCAAAAGCAATTGCGGCGGAAAAAAACAAACCTCAAAGCGGATATCCGAAATGTCTTTTGTGTGTTGAAAACGAAGGGTTTGCCGGAACGCTCACACACCCTGCGCGCCAAAATCTGCGCATTGTCAACATGACGCTGGACGGGGAACAATGGGGGCTTCAATATTCGCCGTATACATATTATAACGAACATTGTATTGTGCTTGACAAAAGCCACGTTCCGATGAAGATAACGGAAAAGACGTTTAACAAACTGCTTGATTTTGTCATGATACTTCCGCATTATTTTGTCGGCTCAAACGCCGATCTTCCGATAGTTGGTGGTTCGATTTTGTCCCACAACCATTTCCAAGGCGGAAACTATGAGTTTGCTATGGCGAAAGCCGAAACGGAACACGAGTTTAAAATAAACGGTTTCGAGGGTGTTTTGGCGGCTACCGTGAAATGGCCGATGTCGGTTGTTCGCGTTAAATCAAAGGATAAAAACGAGCTTTCAAAATGTTGCACATATATATTGAAAAAATGGCAAAGCTACAGCGACCAAAGCGTGTTTGTATATAGCGAGACAAACGGCGAACCACACAACACGATAACGCCGATAGCAAGGAAACGCGGCGAGTTTTACGAGGTTGATTTGGTGCTTCGAAACAACAAAACGACCGAAGAGCACCCGCTTGGGGTGTATCATCCACACAGCGAACTTCACCACATCAAAAAAGAAAACATCGGACTAATCGAGGTTATGGGGCTTGCGGTGCTTCCGGCACGCCTTAAACAGGAACTCGCCGAAGTCGAGACAGCGCTTAAACAAGGGATAGACCTTGAAAGCAATCCGCTGACCGCCTCCCATGCTGATTGGGCGAAAGGCATTGCCGAACGATACGACCTCATAAACGAGGATATAGCGGAGGTTTTGCGCAAAGAGGTTGGCAAAGCTTTTGTCGAGGTTTTAACCCACGCCGGAGTTTTTAAACGCGACGAGCAAGGACAAGAAGCTTTTATAAAGTTTACGCAAAGTCTTTAATTGTTAATTAATGCCTGCTGAACAAGTCAAAAACGGCTTTGTAAAATCATAAAATGCTGTTTTTGACTTGTCAAAGTGCAAGGTTTTTTCATAAGCTTTAATAAAAACCTTGCACTTTGATTTTCGCCTATGGCGAAAATTCAGCAGATAGCATCAAGATAATCCAACAAAATACGCTTAAAATGCGTATTTTGTTTCAAATGCACAGCATTTGTACTGAATAACTTGTTATTCAGTAGGCTTTAATTATAAATTTTTATCTCTTGGTAGTTTTAAAGCCGAGGTCGATTAAATCGGCTTCGGCTGTTTTGTCGTCTTAATACTAATATCTTTTTAGATGAAGTTGCAAATGAGACTAATATAAGAATAAACAAAAGGCAAAAAAGAATATTATTCACAAAAAACAATAGAATTTTCAAATCATATTATTTAAAATTAAAGTAACTAAGTTTAGCTGTAAACGAAGGCTAGTTGTTTATTTTTCATGTATTAAGCGTTATAAAAAAAGCGGAAGTAACTTTGGAGGGAGACAACTTGAAGCGTTTTTCAAAACTACTTCTTGACCACAAAAAAACCGTATTAACGATAAGTATTATACTTACCGTTGTTTTTTCTGTCATGATTTTTTTTGTTTCGGTGGATTATAACCTTGTTAACTATCTTCCAAAGCAAAGCCATTCGACCGTGTCGCTCGACGTTATGACAGAAAATTTTGACCAAAACTTGCCCAACTTTAATGTGGTTGTTCCTGATGTTTCGATTGGAGAGGCGCTTGAAACAAAGGCGCTTATCGAAAAGGTCGAGGGTGTCGAACTGGTTTTGTGGCTTGATGACACGATAGATATAACCGACCCGCTTTTAACGTCCGACCCCGATTTGACAAACGCATGGTATAAAGACGGCAATGCGTTTTTCTCGGTGGTTGTGGACGATGGGCGATTGGTGGAGGCCTCGGATGAGATCTATGCAATCATAGGGGAAGAGGGCATGGTGTCGGGCGACGGTATAAGCACGGCGGCGGCACAAAAAGTCACAATGAACGAGATGCCCAAAATCATGGCGATAGCCGTGCCGATTGTTCTTGCAATTCTGTTTCTTTCTACAAGTTCATATTTCGAGCCGGTACTGTTTTTGGCAGTAATCGGAATATCAATATTGTTAAACGAGGGGAGCAACATCTTTCTTGGTGGTGTGTCGTTTGTTACTCGCGCGTGTAGCGCGATACTTCAGCTTGCTGTGTCGATGGACTATGCCGTGTTTTTGCTCCATCGCTTTCGTGACTATCGCGACGACGGAATGGAAATTCGCCCTGCTATGGAAAAGGCTATGCAAAAATCAGCACCCGCTATTTTTTCAAGCGCCATGACGACGGTTTTCGGCTTTTTGGTGCTGGTATTAATGGAATTTAAAATAGGGGTAAACTTGGGACTTGCGCTTGCAAAAGGTATATTTTTAAGTCTTATTGCGGTTGTTTGTCTTTTGCCTGTGCTTGCGATGTATTGCGAAAAATTGCTTGACAAGACGCGACATCGTTCTTTTTTTCCAAGTTTCAAAGGCTTTTCAAACTTTGCATTTAAAGTGTGTCTGCCGTTTTCAGTCGTGGTTATACTTTTGATATATCCGAGTTTTGTGGCACAAGGGCAAAGCGAGTTTGTGTATGGTTCAACTGCAATGAACGGCCCCGAAACGCGCGTTGCACAGGACACCGAAAAGATACTTGAACTGTTCGGAAGCTCGAACCAGATGGTTGTACTTGTTCCAAAAGGCAACCCTGTCAAAGAAAATGAGCTAATAAACGACCTTGAACAACAACAAAAGATAACCGGTATAACGGCGTATGTCGAGCTTGTCGGCGAGGAAGTCCCCGAAAGTTTTCTGCCCGAAAGCATATCATCAAACTTCGTTTCGGACGAGTTTTCAAGAATTATCTTAAACGTTGACATACCGGACGAGGGGGAAACGGCTTTTAATACGGTGAGCGAAATTAGAGAAATCTTGGATAAGCATTATCCCGAACAAAACTACCTTGTCGGCGCAAGCGCAAGCAACTTTGACCTTATGAACGTTGTAACAAAAGACAACGACGTTGTGAACATAGCGTCTATGATAGCAATCTTTTTGGTGTTGGTTTTTACGTTTAAGGACATAACGCTTCCGCTTATCTTGGTTGTCGCTATTAAGGTTGCGATTAACATAAATCTTGCGATACCTTTTTTCACGGGTGACACGATTGTTTATATTGGATATCTAATTATAAGCTCGGTTCAGCTTGGCGCAACAGTGGACTACGGAATACTTCTTGCGACACACTATCTCGATAGCAGAAAAGTGAAACCAAAGCTCGAGGCGATTAAACTGGCGCTTCAAACCGCGACACCCTCTATTCTAACCCCGGCTCTAATTCTTATATCGGCGTGTTTCTCGCTCGGGTTTGTTTCGACAAACGGGGTTATAAGTCAACTCGGAAATATGCTCGGGCGCGGAGCGATTATATCGGTTGTAATGGTGTTGTTTTTTGTGCCGGCGATGTTTATTATCTTCGATCCGTTTATAAAGTTGTTCGATAAAAAATATCGAAAACAAAGATATCATAAAGACAGAAAGGTTAATATTAATGAACAATAGAATTTTCAAAAAAAGCATAGCTTGTTGGCTTATCATTGTTTTTGTGTTTTGCCTTTTTGTTTCCCCAAAAACGTTTGCGCAAAACACGACATCGAAAGAAGAAGTTGTATATGGGATATTAAACCCTGACGGCACGGTTAAACAGGTTGTTGTTGTAAATTCGTTTGATGTGAAATCCGCTACACAGCTGGTTGACTATACAAGCGGATATAGCACGGTTACAAATTTGACCAACGGCGAGGTGATAACGGACGAGGGCGAAACGGTCAAAACTTTGGCGACCGAAGCCGGAAGATTTTCCTATAGCGGAGTTTTGGAAAACACAGGGCTGCCGTGGTTGATTGACGTTGAATATCGTCTTAACGGAAGCGAAACAGGGCCCGAAACCCTTTATGGAAAAAGCGGAAAACTTGAAATGATAGTGGATGTTTCAAAAAACAGCGCGATAGAGGACGACTATTTCGACACGCTTGCTGTCCAGATGTCCGCGACGTTTGACGCGAACAAAACAGGAGGCATAACAGGGGACGGCATAACCGTTTCTTCGGGGGGCGGCACTAGAACCGTGTCATTTATATTCATGCCGGGCGAAGGCGGAACGGTTAGCCTCTCGCTTGATATAAACGATTTTGTGTTTTCGGGGATACAGTTTGCCGCCGTTCCGCTGACTGTTGACATAGAGGACAGTTTTGACGTTACGTCAATTGCCGGGGACCTTTCGTCTGAACTTTCAGACCTTGAAAACGGTATACATGATTTAAGCGACGGAATAGACGATATCTCGGACGGGACAAGGGTAATGACCGACGGCATGATTAAATTCAACGAAGGGCTAAAGCAAGCTCGAGACGGCGCGAACCTTTACTATGAGGGAGTAGTCGAGTTTAATTCACAAACCGATTTGCTTTTGCAAGCGGTTGAGCTTACTATTGATACAACTTTGTTACAAGCGCAACCAATAGTGGACGGGGTTAATGTGGGGCTTGTGGGTGTCGGTGCACCGACGTTGCCAAACCTTACCGAAAGTAACTATAAAACGGTGTTGACAAATGCGCTAACTTTTATTCCACCGACAGACCCAAATTATCCGGCGACATATGCACAGGTTCAACAGGTTATAGGATTGCTTGACTATAATACAGGAATTAAAGCTTATATGAACGGTGCAAAAGAACTTGCTAGCGGGTCGCTTCAAATAACAAGTAGTATTCCCGAGATGTCGAGGAACTTTGACCTTATGACAAGCGGAGCGGCAAGCCTTTTGGGCGGGGTGGAGCTTTATCAAAACGGCGTGAACACTATGTCGAATGAGGTATACGGCATGGGGTCACGGGTTGAAACCGAGATAAACGAAACTATCGAAACCGAAACCGAAAGTTTTACGGCGGAGTTTGTGCCGAAATCGTTTGTGTCAAATAAAAACCAAAACGTCGAAGCGTTGCAGTTTATTTTGAAAACGGAAAGTATCGAAGAGGGTAGCTTTGAAACGGACGAGACAGTAAACGACGGAACAAATGAACAAGTTGTGGTGGACACCCCTTCGATTATGGACAAAGTAAGGGAGTTAATCGACCTTATGTTTGTTGAGGAGTAGGGGGGGAAAGAATTTACAAGTGCTTATAAACAAATATGCCACAAGACCGTCGCTATCAAAGTGATAGCGACGGTCTTTATGCTTTAGTTATCGTTGTTTCGTCAACTTCAAATTACAGCCCAAGATTTTGCAGTTGGTCTGCTATAGTGTCAACACATTTTTTGTATTCCTTAACGTTTTTGCCGAGTTGGTTTATAACAAAAACCCAGTTATCTGTTACGGCGTCGATTACGGTGTTAATGATGAGGTTGTCAAGCCCTACTTCGGGCAAAATCATAACACGATATGCATTGATTTTGTCCCCCATTTTTGCGGGGTTGATGACCATTTGAGTGTCTTTGTTAATTGGTGCAAAAACAATGAGCTTTGCTGCTCCATGTTTTGCAAGGATGGGCTTGCCAAGTGGGAACGGAACATCTTTAATTGCTTCATAAAGCTCTTCCATTGTGTAGTCGTTTTTAAAGGTTACCTTTTTCATGTTCAAAAATGCCATGTTTTTTCCTCCGATTATTGTTGGTTTATTAAACTTTAAATAATATATAGCATTTATTAAATTGTGTCAATATCACAAGATTTGGTAATTGCGATTACATCAATGGAGCAAAAACTCTTTTCATAAAGGCGCAAATTTCTTTTGTAGTTTGAAAGTTCTGTAGATAAGTTTTTTTCTATTAAATTCATAATATAATCCTCTTTAATAATGATATTTCGTTTTATTCTTTTTATAGAAATAAGTACATACTATCTAAAAACTCCTATCGAAAAAACGTGCTTCGTCATTTTGCTCAAACACAATGATTTTTAAATTATTTATTTTTTAAGATATATTGCAAAAAACCCACTCAGTCAATCCTAGATTGACTGAGTGGGCAAGCAGTTAACCCTGAATTTAATTGAATTTTTGTGCAACATTTTTCAAGGTGTACCTTTTTTAATATGCTGAAGTGAGACTATCACATTAGTGATAAACTCATTTGATAAATAATTCATCCTTTTTTGCTTTCGTTTTTAGACCATTATGGAAACTTTCTTAAACGGTATAATCTTCTATCCTATCTCACGAAGCCTTTCTACAATGCTTTGTTTAATCAAATGTCTGTAGATAACCAAAGGCACAAAAGCACCTATCACGACCAACAAAACCATCACCGACAGTAGTGGAATCGCCGTGAAATTCGATTGGTAGAACCAAAACATTCCGCCAAACACCCTTTCAACCATCGGCAAGCAAACAACAACTATCAAAAATGTTGCGATTAATGTGAACGCGATATAACATAAACTTTCAAAAATAAGCATGCTCTTTAACTGTTTTCCGTTCATCCCAACGCTTTGAAGCATTGCAAATTCCCTTTTGCGTGTGTTAATAGAGGTTAAAACGACGTTGAAAAAATTCATGTCAACAACGTTCAAAAAATGCACAAATATGGCGTTTAAAAAATGCACAAAAGTGGCGGAAAAAAACACGATCAAAAACTACTGATTATCATCAAAAAGAGTATTCACAATCTTCTGTTTTTGTTTCATAAACTCCTTACGTTCTTTAAGTCTGTAACTTTCACCCTTTATGTTAATAACGGTGCAATGATGTAGAATTCTGTCCAAAATAGCACTTGCAATAGTAAGGTCAGAGAACACCTCGTTCCACTGCGAAAACATCTTGTTAGAGGTAAGTACGGTGGAGTTTTTCTCATAACGCTTAGCAATAAGCTGAAAGAACAGATTAGCTCCCTGAATGTCCATAGGCAGATAGCCGATTTCATCGATGATAAGCATCTTGTATTTAGCAAAATGTTTTAGCCTTTCGGAGAGCCTATTCTCGTAGTGTGCC
>CAYJJR010000087.1:0-9012 GCA_964370565.1 uncultured Oscillospiraceae bacterium
CCCTTTGGGAGAGCTGTCAATCTCGGATTGACTGAGAGGGCAAATGAAAAACTACGCATGTAAACTTTTGACTGACACAAGATACTACATTCCACCCATTGTGTTTGTGCAAACGGTATACAACTGTTTTTTTGCCGAAGTGTGTTTTTTCGATAGGGGTTTTGCGACAGTCTACCCTATCCGCTAAACCAACCTTTAAGGCTTCGGCTTGGGTTTTTCATGTTTCGCCGTTGCTTCACACATCCTAAAACCAACACCGCCACAGCAAAAAGCAGAGCTACTAAATAGCAAATAAGCTCTGTTATAACTATAGCCCAAAAACCTTCGACGTTTGCAAGCCGACCCAACATAAGGTTGTATCGGATTAAAAACACTATCGCAACGATAAAACTAGCTGTTGAAAAAAGATATATAACAGATTTTTTTAAGCAAAGCCACAGGGCAAGCAACAAAAAAACCACGTTGATTAAAATTCCGATATCCGCCAAAAGAGAAGCAATGGGCCCCACCATTATAATTGGGATAAACGAAAGCACAAAAGACATGTGTTCAAACACAAAAAGACAAAAAGCAAACGGAACAAAAACGGTTAGTATGCTTAAAATATTTGTGGCAACGGCAACTTTCACCGTTTTGTCAAACGGTTCTTTTTGATTAAATATATTTTTCAAATCGGAAACTTCGACAAGCTTTTTAATGATGTTATCGACTTGGGTTTTGGAAAAACTTTTACTTTGTTCTATCTTTTCACCCTCCAGAAGTTCCGTTGCGCTAACCTCCAGCGCCTCGCAGATAGCAAGCAACAACGATATGTCGGGAAAACTTTGGCCTCGCTCCCATTTGCTCACCGCCTTGTCCGACACGTTGAGTTTTTGTGCCAGTTGTTTTTGGGTTAGGTTTTTTTGTTTTCTAAGCTCGGTTATAAACTCGCCGAAACGTTTGTTATCAGGAAACATTGAAAGCTACCTCCTGAAAAAATCATATACTATAAACAAAAAATCTTCAACCGCCTGTCGGTAGAGTCTTTTGTTTACTGGTTTTTTGCTTCGCTTTAAGGCTTTGCTTTAAAGCTTTGCACCCTTTCGATGATTATGTTAACCCCAACGCCAAACGCGACAATAAGCCCCCCAATAAACGATTTTTGGTTAAATCCTTGCGATAAGACAACGTCGACGAGAACTCCGCAAAAAACTTCGCCCACAAACGTTAGAAGCGTAACCCGAAACGCCGGAAGTTTTGGAACAACAATGTTGAACAAAAGAACAACGGTTATGCCCAATATACCGCCGAGGTATACAATCGGGTTTGTATTAAGCGTGAAATTTTGAAAAAACGGTTCATTTAACCCGAAAACCGCCACCGCCACCAACGTTATAGGAAGCCCCACAACATGGTTTATAAACGAGCCTTTAAGCGAGCCAATTCTCTCGCCAAGCTCCGCGTTAACCGTTCTTGAAAGAACGACCGTAACGCCGGTTAAAAGCGAAAGCACAACGGCAAACATCGCGCCTTCGGTTGAGTCATCCAACATTACCACAATGCCGGCAATCGCAAACGCAAGACCTATGAGCGTTGTTTTTTTGAACGGGTATTTGTTTGCTCCGAAAAGGCCAAAACAATCTATCACAACCGAGGACAACGCCTTTGCCAAAAGTCCAAGCGCGACTATACTTGTAAGACTTATTTTGCCAAACGAAAAGTTGTTAAAAACGGTAGTCAAGACGCCAAAAACTCCGCCGAGAAACATCCATTTAGGGAAATCAACCTTGAACGTTACCTTTTCTTTTTTTAGTTTAATGACTAAAAAGCCGAAGATGCAACCGACTATGTGTATAACTACCGAGGCGGTATAAATTCCGTACGACTCGGAAAGTCCCCCATTAATAGCTATCATAATCGAGATTGACATGCCTGTTAAAAGCGCTAGAAAGTTATACATATATAAATTTAACCTTTCATTGTGTAGTAATTATTTCGAGTTGATTTGTATCGAATGGGTTAATGATATACTGTTTTACATAAAAAAGATATGACAAATGTCACATCTATGGTAAACTATTATTAAGGGATTATTCTAAAACCTGTGAAGGAGAGCCAGACAAATGAAAACAGGCGTTTTATCAAAACAACACATAGAACTTTTAAAGTCGTATAACCTCGAATTGTCCGATTTTTCGTATGCAACAACCAAACAATATAAACCGGGAGAAACTATCGTTCAAGAACTCTACCCTATAGACAGCATAATGTTTGTCGTTTCGGGCAAAGCGAAAATCTATCTGTCGTCGGGTGACGGCGAAGACGTAATCCTCGCGTACTATATTTCAAGCGGCATAGTAGGCGACGCCGAACTAATGTCGGGCTCGACAATTGCAACCACAACTATGATAGCGGTGACCGATTTTGTTTGTATATCTTTGCCGTTAAAACATTACGCAACAACACTTAAAAACGATGTTAAATTTTTAAACCGCATAGGCGCAGAACTTGCAAACAAACTCACAAAATCCTCTAAAACCGTCGTTATGCATTCGCTTTATTCAACCGAACAACGACTTTGTGCATATATTGTTAAAACAGAAAAAAACGGATGTTTTTCCGAAACGTTGACCGATGTTTCAAAGGCAATCGGTTCGAGTTATCGCAACATGTTAAGGGCTATTAAACGTCTTTGTGATAAAAAAATAATCGAAAAGCTAAACGGAAAATACAAGGTTGTTGACCGAAACGCTCTTTTAAAGATAGCCCCCGAAACGCTGTATGAGCTGTAAAGTCAAAGTTTTCACCACTTTGCCTTTACAGCTCAATTTTCTATTTAACCTTTGTTTTTCTCTCGATTGAACTATACCCTTTATATTTAAACAATATAAATATAATCACAGGGAACGCGAACGGCAACGTTAAAACATAGCGATAGGAAAAATATGTCGGGGTTGTCGCAAGCGCCCCTAGCCACGGCAAGAGATAAAGCGCGACAGGAAGAATGTACGCGGAACGTTTTGACGATATCAAAACCGCTGTTGTGAAAAGCCCGAAAAATCCAAGAAACGCCGGTGGGATAAAAACGTCGCTTTCGACAAAGCGCCCTTTTATGTCAATTCCAAAATATTTATTAAATATGTTGTCTTCAAAATAAACGATATCACAATATCCGTTGTTGTCGTCGTAACTTACATAACCGCTATCCCAAAATCCCGTCTGCCAAAATCCCCGCGTAAGGGTAAGCCACGCGGTTAGATAGCTGTCGAAATTCTGTGGCAAAAGTTCAAGCCACAACACCAAGAACCCGCCCACATTGTCCGCGAAATATTCCCGGTCTAAATAAGGGCCGCTTTTAACCGGGTCGGAGGTGTTCGGATAGTAGTTCATCTTAACACCTTCGATGTCCATAAACTTTGTCAGTCTTTCCTCTTGCGACGAGGTTAATTCTGCCCCTTCTTTAAGCGAAAAAACAATCTGTTGGAGCGGAACAGAAAACTGTTCTTGAATTTGCGCCGTTGGTATGTCAAGGGCGGCATAAAGCGGCCCCGTTATTAGTTTTACAAAGATAAGCATAACCGCGAAAACAACGGCTTTTTTAATAAACTTCGTGCGGTAAAAAGCGAGCACTAAAACGCAAACAGCAAACATTATAAGCGTTCCGACTCCGCGGAAAAAACAAACACAAAGACCTAGCGCGACAAACTTTACAAGCCCTTTGTTGGTTTCGATAACCGCGCCTTTGCTGTCGACAATGTCGACAAGATAGAGTATTAAAAGCGTTATTATCGCGTGGAACGGAATGTCTTTCCAAACCGTTATCGCGTTTCCGCCAAACATCGGCGAGGAACAAAAATATAAAATAGCAAGCACGGCAAAAAGAATTGGAAGTCCCCTTTTGCGCATCCAATAAACGCTGTATGCTAAACTTGCCGCAAGGAAAATCATCTGACTAATCCCAAAAAACATAGCCCCTGCTTGATGTGTTCCGCCAAAAAGCATTCCGATGTTGAAAAACAGTTTGACTATAAGTGTATACGCGACGGGGTGCCAGTCGTTATACGGAAGTATTCCAAGCGCTTGCTCGACAACCCACGTCGAATCCGCCGACATACGAATTGGACCAAACGCCAAAAACACGGGCAACCACGCCACAAGCAAAACGGCAACATATGCGAAATATTCTTTTTTTGTCGGGACAATCTTGTCGCCAAAGTCAAGAGAAATGTATTTTGCAAGGTTGACGTATCCTAACGACATAACACCATAAAACCCAAAAAGAACCACAAACAACGCCGGTTGGAACATCGTCCAATCGCGCGGTTCACCCCCCGTTACAATGGTGTATCGTGCGACAAGGAAAAAGGCTATTATTGCCGCAAAAACGACAGCCGAAATCTTTGTTTTTTTGTCGCTTTTTTTTGCACAAAACGCCCCACCGAAAAAAGATATCAAAAATATCCCAAACGTCCATGTCGGGGTTATCGGAAACATCTTAAACGTGATGTAAAACGCGGTGAAAACCGCGGCGAAAATCACGCCGAAAAGTATTCCGCGTTTGTTGTTTTCAAAAAAGTTGTTGTATCCTTGTTCAAAGTTCATCTAAAACCTCGTTATATTTTTTAATGGTACTTAATTATACAATATTTTTCACTAATGCGACACCTATCTATTTTAACAATTTTCCGCGAATGTAACCTATTTCATACTTTTCGGTTAGTGTGTCATAAGAAAATTCTATATCACCTATATAATAGATTCCTCCACCAACAACTCCAACAACCATTATGCTGTCGCTTTTGCTGTAGTATCCGCTTGAATAATCTTGAATAATCGACGACAACAACTCGTCGTAAAGCGTGTCGAACGAGATTTCAAACTGTGTACCATCGTCATTTTTGACAAAAAACGTTGTGCCGTCGCCCACCGAAACATCTTGAACGTCGTTAGTAAGATAAACATCAAGATACGCCATATCATATCCCGAAATATCAAGAGCGTCGTAATAAAAATACCTGTTATATTCTTTAATCGTGCTGTTGATATTCCCGTCAGAGCTGTATCTTTCAAACCCAAAAATTTGCAAAAACGTCTCGTCGCGGTCGATGCTCTCCCCCGAAACTCGTCCCAAAAATTCGTCCGCCCCTTTTCCTCCATTATTCACAAGATAATGGAATATCTCAACTATCTCGTTTTTTTGCTCGTCGGTATATTCGCCTTGTCCCTCGCTCGTTATACTTTCAAGCCTTGAAAGTTGGCTTGATGTCGCAATGTCGATAACGTTAAACGGAGTTGCCCCAAACAAAAAGACAAGAACGGCGGCAACTATGAAAAACAAATTTATATCAACTTTTTTGTGCAAAAACAAAAACGCAACAAAACAAACCGACAACGAGGCATATATAATCGAGATTAAGAACATAACGGTAAAACCATATGCCGACGCACGAATTGCAATCGCTATCACCTGCATGACGATTATCGGAATTATGACAAACTTGCCGTATTTATAAAAAATCCAGACAGCTTTTCCCGCGTAATTTTTAAGCGCAAAGTTAAAAAATATAAACAAAACGGTTGCAATTGTTGAATAATAATTAATCTCGCCCGCCGGCATGTCAAACGAAAAGACTATTATAACCAAGTAAAGATATAGTATTGATATTAAAATAAGATACAGCGAAAGCCCGATGTTTAACACCAAAACTTTAAACAGTTTTGAAATCTCAAAACTGTTGCCTTTCGGAAGACCCGAGATAAAAAGGTTAATAGCTATTACTATGTAACAGAAAAGAGCCGTGACCGCTATATGTTCAAAAAGGTCATCAAGCGAAACTATCATAGCGTCAAACGCAAGTATAGACACCAAAAGTCCGACAAAAACAACCGTAGCGACGGCAAGCGAAAAGATGCCTGACGTTATAATTTTAGGCAACATCTTTTTTTGGTCGGTCGTTTTTGAGATAAAATAAAGCGACAAAAAGCCCAACACCAAAAACAACCCTATATAAACCATGTATACATAGTTTTCTAAAGATCCGCCAATGTCCGCTACAACATCGGTTACATAAAGCCAAACGCCACACGAAACTATCGACACACCGGCGATAACGGCAAGATGTTTTTTTTCTCTTTTTTGCTTAAACTCAAAAAACTTTGTCAAACAAAACGCCGTTATAATTCCGAAAAATCCGGCGGTCACCCAAAATTCCCCATCTAGCAAAAAAGTTATATCAAATAAAAGTTCAAGTTTTAAAAGCAAAAACAACCACAGTGTTAAAGCAAAAACCACAACGTTATCTTTAACGCTTTCTTTCATAACAAGATATTTTTGTTTTGAATATTCTTTAAATTTCATTGCCTCATTATTCCCCTCAATCAATATTTAATCGAAATTTACGAAATTTACACACTTTTTATAACACATTATATTATATATGATTTTGATATGTTATTCAAATGCGGCGCTGAAAGGGTGTTGATATCTAAATCAACTCTTTTTTTCCACTCTCGCTAAAATTAATATACATATTAACGAATTATTAACAAATTTCGTGTGGGTTATTGCATAATGTCGTACTTTTATGTTAAAATCGTATTGTTATTTCAAAATTTAGTTCAGATTGGTAAAAAAACAACATGATAAAAAATCAAGGCATGAGCGGACATCTGTTCGCTATTTTTACGATAGCGGTGTGGGGAAGCACGTTTATGATGTCCAAGATCCTGCTTTTGGATTTTTCGCCGTTCGAGATAATTTTCATTCGTTATCTTTTGGCGCTGGCCATTATGGCAGTTGTAGTTCCGAAGATAACGAAACCTAAAAGAAAATTTGAAGAAATATATTTTATAGCGGCCGGCATAGTTTCGATACCGCTGTACAGCATATTTGAAAACACCGCCCTATCATACACCACCGCCGCAAACGTTAGCATAATGGTTTCGACCTCCCCTTTTTTCACGGTTGTGCTTGAAAAGATACTTAACAGAAAACAAAAAATTTCCGGTTCTTTTTTTGTCGGGTTGGTTGTGGCGCTTGTTGGGGTTGCGCTAATAAGTTTCAACGGGGTTGTCAACCTTGAACTTAACCCGACCGGGGATCTTCTCGCTTTGGCTTCTGCGTTTTTGTGGGCAGTTTATTCGATACTTTTAAAGAAAACGGGCGAAACGGGAATTTCGCCGACCGAATCAACAAAACGCATTTTTTTCTATGGCACGATAGGAATGCTTTTGACATTTCCTTTTATAGATTACAGCATAACGCTTGACACGTTGATAAAACCGCAAAATCTCGCATGTCTTTTGTTTTTAAGCATTGTCGCGTCCGCCGTTTGTTTTGCCACATGGAACATAACGATACGTAAGATAGGAACGCTAAAAGCCAGCGTTTACATATATTTCATACCGGTAGTAGCAACATTGACGGCGTTTTTGTTCTTAAGAGAAGAAATAACGCTCATGGCGTTTTTCGGGATAGTTTTGGTTATCGCGGGGCTTTTAATCTCGAAATACAAAGACCTTTTAAAACTTAAATCGACAAATTAAATCTAAACTTAAAGCTTATAATGCATTTTTGCTTATTTGAATATATATACAAAATTTAAGGAGTACCAAATTTATGTCATTTATTCTGGTGGTTGATACAACATGCGACCTTACTATCGAAAGAGCGAAGGAACTTGACATTGTCATGATTCCGCTAACTGTAAACTTCAAGGACAAATCATACCAAGACAAATACGAAATTTCTAACGAAGAGTTTTTTGAAAAGCTCACCTCGTCAAAAGACCTTCCGACAACGTCACTCGTTTCCCCGGCAGCGTTTGAGGATCTTTTCAACAAATATCCAAACGACGATATAATGGTTTTGACTATTGCAACAAAGCTTTCGGGAACAAACAACTCTGCATCAATAGCAAAAGAAATCTGCGGACGCGAAAACATTAGTATAATTGACTCGAAAAACACAACGTTTGGGCTCGCTCTTCTAGCAAAGATGGCGGTTGAGCTTCGCGATAAAGGAGTTAGTTTGAACGACGCAACCGCAAAGATAAAAGAGCTTGCCGACAGGCTTCGCATTGCGGCGGTTATCGACGTGCTCGACTATCTCGTAAAAGGCGGCCGCCTTTCCAAAACTTCGGGCGTTGTCGGTTCTGTTCTTGGCGTTAAACCAATTATAACGGTTGAAGATGGCGAAGTTAAATCAATCGGCAAAGCAAGAGGGTTTGCAAAGGCTACAGAAGCTGTTTGCGAAAAGTTCAAAACAGAGCACGACAGTTCGCTTCCCGTGATGTTTGGGCACAGCATAGCCCTCGACGAAGCAAAAGCGCTTCAAAAACTTTGCGGTGTTAAAAATGCCGAGATAGGTTCTGTCGGTAGCGTTGTCGGAACACATGCGGGCCCCGGATGTTGCGGCGTTGCGTACTTTATTAAACAATAATGAGTGATGTAAATTCACTTTTAAAACAGGTTATCAAAGAGGCAAGAAACATCAAAATACCTGTGTCAAGGGCTATTAACCCGACTGTTTCGATAAACAGTCGGGTTAAACGGCGTTTTGGAAGTTGTAAATCAAACGCGTTCGGTCACACGGTTGAGATAGCCGAAAGAGTGGTTAGTTCAGGCGAATTTGCGATTAAAGAAATTCTAGCCCACGAAATTTTACATACTTGTTTCGGTTGTAAAAATCACGGCGAACGTTGGAAAAGATACGCTGCGCGAATGAACGAGGTTTACGGCTATAACATATCAAGGACGACAAGTTGCGAGGCTCTTGGAATTGAAGACGACGCAAAACCACGGTATATTCTCGCTTGCGAGAAATGCGGCGTTGAGTTTAAACGCATAAAAAAAACACGGTTTGTCGAACACCCCGAGTTCTATCATTGTTCATGCGGTGGAAAGATAAAACGAACAAAATAAATTTTAAAATGTTGCGTATTGGTTTTGAAACAACCAGCGCCCCTTTTCGGGGCGCGCAGGGCGTCAAAAAAGGTACACCCTCAAAAATGTTGCACAAAACCGCAATAGAGT
>CAYJJR010000088.1:0-8972 GCA_964370565.1 uncultured Oscillospiraceae bacterium
AATGTCTATAGCAGTTTTCGTTTTTTGTAGTGGGGTTTGGGGCGAAAGCCCCATTAAAATCGGTCGCCCTTAAGGGCGATACATTCACTCCTAACTCCTCACTCCTAACTCCTCACTCCTCACTCCTAACTCCTAACTCCTAACTCCTAACTTTTCACTCGTAACTCCTCATTAAACAAACTATTAACTTAACTGGAAATTATCCCAAGCGCTTGAATATTCGTCTGTGCGTCTAGGTCGTTAAGCGACAACACCACAACGTTGGGATAAAACTGGTCGATAAGCTTTTTATAGTACACACGCACAAACGGGGAAGTTAAGATTATCGGAGTTTGTACAAGCTTGCTTATCTTGTCTATCTGTTCTTTGGTGTTTTTCATAATCTTTTGGATAACGTCGGGCGTTAAGTTTATGTATGTTCCGCCGTCTATCTTTTTAAGGTTGCTTATAATAAGTTCTTCGACGCTGTTGTCAAGGCTTATGACCTTAAGCTGTCCTGCCTCGGAAAAATGTTGACTTATCGTTCGTTTTAACGCGTGGCGGACATATTCAACCAACATGTCGTTGTCTTTTACCGTCGCGGAATATTCGCTCATCGTCTCAAGAATAATCTCGAGGTCGAGAATTGGTATTCCCTCTTTAAGGAGCATACGCAAGACACGTTGGAGGTCGTTAACCGTTACGATACTCGGGATAATGTCGTCTACGACGTCTTGGTTGTAGCGTTTAAGATTTTCAATCAATCGTTTAACTTCTTGTCTTGTCAAAAGCTCGTCGGCGTGTATACGTATAACCTCTGAAAGATGTGTGACGATAACCGAAGTCGGGTCGATAAGCGTAAAGCCCATAGCCTCGGCGTGTAGCCGTTTGTCGTCGCTTATCCATTTAGCCGGCATTCCAAAAGCCGGTTCGACCGTTTCGATACCCTCGATGTCGTTAAGCTTGATAAACTCGTCCGACGCGAGCCCGAGATAGTGGTCCACCAAAACCTCGCCAACCGCAACGGTCTCGCCACGAAGTTTTATCTGGTATTGGTTTGGGTTAATCTCACTACTGTCTGTTAAACGAAGGTGTGGGACAACCATACCCATAGTATCCGCAAACTGTTTCCTAAGCATTACGACGCGGTCAAGGAAATTTCCTCCGCTCGATTCGTCAACTAACGGCAAAAGGCTGTAGCCTACTTGGACGTTTATCGGGTCAACATTTAAAAGCCCAAATATATTGTCGATGTTTTTATAGTAACTGACTTCGCTCGTAATTTCTTGTGACGTTTCAGGGATATCGTCTATCTTCGCAAGTTCAAGCCTGTTACGACGCATTATAACTATTCCTGTTATAAACAAAAACGCCGAAACCAATATTAGTTGAACGGGAGGGAACCCGATAAACATCAAAAACGGAAGCGAAGCGCCCGCAATTATAAGCACGGTCGGTTGCGAGGTGAACTGTTTTATGACGTCAAAGTTAAGGTTGCTTTCGCTCGCAGAACGTGTGACTATCATACCGGTTGCGACCGATATCAAAAGCGCGGGTATCTGGCTCATAAGACCGTCGCCAACCGTCGAGATAGCGTAGGTGTTGATAATCGTTCCAATGTCGCCTATACCGTTCATAAAACCCATGACGACACCGCCAATGAGGTTTATAAGCGTTACGACAATCGAGATTATAGCGTCGCCCTTAACAAACTTGGACGCACCGTCCATCGCTCCGAAAAAGTCGGCTTCGCGTTGGATTTTGCTACGTCTGTTACGCGCTTCTTGTTCGTCGATAAGCCCCGAGCTTAAGTCGGCGTCGATAGCCATCTGTTTACCCGGCATAGCGTCGAGGGTGAACCTTGCGGAAACTTCCGCGACCCTTTCAGCACCCTTTGTGATAACTAGGAACTGTACAAGAACTATAATCAAGAATATGACAAGGCCGACGACAACGTCGCCGCGGATAACGAATTCTCCGAACGTTCGTATAACCTCTCCGGCATATCCGTTGTTTGAAAGGATTGAACGTGTGGACGATATGTTAAGCACAAGTCGAAAAAGTGTGGTTATAAGTAAAAGAGAAGGGAAAATAGAAAGTTCCAACGCGTCTTTAATGTACATCGTTGTCATGAGGATAACCAAAGCAAGCGCTAGGTTGATAATAAATAAAAAGTCTAAAAATATAGGCTCGATAGGAATTATCAAAAAAGCTACAATAAGCATTACTATAATCGCTACGCTGTTGTTTAATACCTTCACTCTATCATAAAAATATTAATCAGCGTTTAACGCATGACTAATATTTATCCCCTTTCTTTATAAATTTTCAGTTTAATTAAAAGTTTAATCTATTTTTGCTTTTCTATCTTTGTATTTTTAATTTTATACATAAACGCCAACACCTCTGCTATCGGTTGATAGAACTCTGAGGGGATATGCGTATCAATATCTACGTTTTCAAAAAGCGCCCGAGCAAGCGGTTTGTTTTCGGTTACAAAGACATCGTTTTGTTCCGCTATCTCGATTATCCGAAGTGCCACAAAATCGGCGCCTTTCGCCACGACTATCGGGGCGAAATCTTTTTCTCGGTCATATTTCAACGCAACGGCATAGTGTGTCGGGTTTCTTATGACGACGTCGGCTTGCGGAACGTTTTGCATCATACGTTGACGAGCACGTCTTTGTTGAAGATTTCGGATTTGACCCTTAACTTGTGGGTCACCTTCCATCTGTTTAAACTCGTCTTTAACCTCTTGTTTTGTCATACGAAGGTTCTTTTCGTATTCCCACCATTGGTAAAGATAATCCGCCGCGGCAAGAAACGCGAATATAATTCCGACGCGTACAACGATGTCAAATATAAGCTCTCCCACGCGTGCCATGGCCTGCATAGGTTCCATATCAAAAAGCCTTGGAAGAAGAAAAAACTCATCCTTCATGACGCTGTACACAATTGAAACAAGTATTATAATCTTAAAAACCGATTTTATAAGTTCAACAGCACTTCGCATGGCGAACATCTTTTTAAAACCGTTAATCGGGTTTAGCTTTTCGAGTTTAAAAGCAAACGCTTTTGTCGAAAAAAGCATTCTGGTTTGCGCCATTGTAACTATTATAGTCACAAGGCCGGCGGTTAATAAAATCGGTATCGCCACGATAACAAAAAATACCGCGGCATCAAAGAAAAAAGGAGCTAAGTCGTCTTTGGTTAGATGGGTTACGGTTGCCCCGCTTGCAAAAAACTTTCTAATATAGTCAAGTATAGTTTCTACGCCGAACGGCAACCACACGTTAAGAGCAAAAAACACTCCAAAGAGCGAAGCAATGCTTATAACCTCGCGGCTCATCAGCACGTTGCCCTTTTTGCGTTCTTCCTGCTTTCGTTTCGGCGTCGCCTTTTCTGTTCTTTCACCCGGCATGTTATACCCTCAAAAAAGTTAATTGAATTGCAAAATTGTGTCCGACATCGTTTCAAACATTATATTTATATAGTTAAGCAAAAACGCCGTCAACGGTTCTGCAAACGCAAACAAAACGATTAAACCCAAAAGTACCTTGAATTGAAAATTTATGACAAAAACATTTATCTGTGGGATAAGTTTCATCAAAACTCCAATGCTTATCTCAAGGATAAATATAGCCGCAGCAAACGGGAAAGTTATCTGCATAGCAAGGTTAAAAATCCCTATAAAAAGATCAATTACATATGCCCAAACATCCGGCCCGAAACTTAAACTTCCCGCTCCGATTATTCCAAAACTTGAAACGACAAGTTTTATCAAGGTTAGGTGGCTATCCGTTGCAAAGAAATACAAAACGAAAACTATCTGAAAAAGGTTTCCCGATATCGAGGCGTTGATGTTTGTCGAGGGGTCAAACGCCTTTGCCATCGAAAGACCGAACCCCAAGTCAACCACGTCTCCGGCAGTGAACAGCAAGTAGTAGAAAAATTGGAACACCATTCCAAGCACAAAACCCAAAGCAAATTCTTTGATTATCAATATAACAAGTGACAGTTCGTCAACGTTCGCAAGTCCCGCGCTTTGGGCTCCCGGGGCGACGAGTATCGCAAGGCCGAGCGCCAACGCTACTCGAACTTGGCTTGGAACGTTTCGCCTTGCAAGAAGTGGGTTAAAAAAGATAACTCCCCCAACCCGCGCAAAGACCAATATAAAAAGCTCTAGTTGCTCAAATACAACATCAACAGTCATCCGCTATAAACCTACCATAATGTTCATTATATAGGTAAAAAACTCAACCAATTTTGTAAGTATCCATGAACCGGCGACAATCAACACAAGGGCGATAACAAAAAGTTTCGGAACAAACGTCAGCGTTTGTTCATGAATCTGTGTCGCGGCTTGGAAAATCGATATCAAAAGGCCAATTAATATGCTCACAAACAGCATAGGCGCCGCAAGTTGTAGGATTAGAAAAATAGTTGTTCTAAACACGTCGAGGATATCGCCTTGTGACATTATCTCACCTCGCCTTCATCAGTTAATCAATCGAAATACGCTGTTTATAAGCATGTCCATAATCAAGTTCCAACCGTCCACAATGACAAAAAGCATAAGTTTAAACGGTAACGAAATCATGGTCGGCGGAAGCATAACCATACCCATAGACATAAGCGTACTTGAGACTATCATGTCGATAACGAGAAACGGCAAAAACAACAAAAACCCAATCGTGAATGCGCGGCTAAGTTCGCTTGTTATAAACGCCGGAACTATAACCTCTATACCAATGTTCATTAAGTTTTCGGTCGTGAACTCGTCGAATTCATACGTGTCCTCCGAAAGCGACAGGAACAAATCCAAATCGTCCGGTTCGGTTTGTTTAAGCATAAACTCTTTAAGCGGCAGTTGGATAAGTTCAATAGCTTGTTCTTGGTCTATCTCCTCGTTAAGATATGGGGTTATCGCCGTCTCGTTTATCTCTTCAATCACCGGGCTCATAACAAAAAGCGAAAGAAACAACGCAAGTCCTATGATAACTTGGTTGGGCGGCGTCTGCTGAAGCCCTAAAGCGTTTCGCACAAACGACAAAACTATCGAAAATCTTGTGAAACTCGTTAGCATTATCAAAAGCGACGGAGCTACAGCCAAAACGGTGAACAGGAAAAGGAGCTCTAGGTTTCCGAGCGAAAACCCTTCTTCCGTTCCTATGTCAATAGAAAGCGCTTCGGCTTGGACAACAGGAAGCAAAACAAGCGAGGCCGTCGCCATTAATGCGACTACCGTTAATATTTTTAACGCTTTGTTTTTTGTTTTTTTATTTTTTTGTCTTTTTATATACCTTACTGCCGTTTTAAGTTTGTTCGCCATCATCGGTTTCCTTAAATACGTTTTGTTGGTCGGTTTTTTTTGAACGATCAATGTTCTTTAAAAGCACCGAAAGAAAGCTTTGTTTCTCGTCGTTCGGCATCTGTTCGGCATCTTCGGGGAATTCGTCTTCTAAAAACGTTTCTATCTTTTGTATCTTTTCCGAGCCTATCCCAAGCAAGATATACCTACCGGCGGTTTTGACTAAAACAAGGCTTTGTTGTCTTCCTATTGGAACGCGTTCGATAATCTTTATCTTGTTTTGTTTGTCGTTTGTAACCGCACCGTAGTTTTTTGCTATATACCTTGTCGCATAATATGTAAACACAAAGATAGCAAATATAATAGCTATAGTAAACAAGGCGGATAGAATATCACCGGTAGTTGACAGAAGTTCGTTTGACGAATTGTTCATCTGCAGTTCCCTTCACAAAAATTTGAAAATTTCAAATTAAAGCGGTAGTATTTTGTTAACCGTTTGGATAATTCTGTCCGGGTTAAACGGTTTTACGATAAAATCAAGCGCGCCAAGACCGATAGCTTCCATAACCATAGATTCTTGACCCATAGCGGAACACATTACAACTTTTGCGTCGGAATGTTTGCCTTTAATCTCTCTTAAAGCGCCGATACCATCAAGGTTTGGCATCGTTATGTCAAGGATAACGAGGTCGGGTTTGTGTTCTTCGTAAAGCGCAACCGCTTGCATTCCGTCTTCGCCCTCAACAAAATCGGTGTATCCGGCTTTTGAAAGGTTGGTTTGAACCATCTTTCTCATAAATCCTGCATCATCAACAATAAGAATTTTATACATTTTTTCTGCCTCCAAAAATTTTATTTAATTTAAATTTAGTTTTTTTATTTTAAAATCCACGTTATTTTGCTGTGCCGTTTTCAATCGAATTTAAAAGCTCTTTTGTTCCGACAATCTCGGTTATTCTTATCCCGAAGTTGTCTCCAACTACTATTATATCACCATATGCAAGCAGTTGTCCGTTAACTATTATTTCGGCGGGAACGCCTGTTTGCCTGTCAAGTTCCACAACCGTGCCCTGTCCAAACTCTAAAACATCTTTTATGCGTTGTTTCGCACGTCCGATAACAACCGATATCTCAAGCTGGACGCCCATAAGCAGTTGCATGTTTTTGACGTTTGAAAGCAAGTCGAACTGTGGTTGTCCGCTAAACGCCGGGAACTCCGCCGTTTTAAGCGGCATATCCATCACGGGTTGGGTGGGGACGTGCCCCGTCGAATACTGCATAGGCTGGGTCGGCATCTGTGGCATCATGACCGGCATAGACATCATCGGTTGCGGCGCTGCGACAGGAGCCGCGACGGGTGCCAAAGCAGGAGCCGCGACGGGTGCCAAAGCAGGAGCTGCAACGGGTGCCGGAGCAGGAGCCGCTACGGATGCCGGAGCAGGAGCCGCAACGGGCGCCGGAGCAGGTGCCGCAACGGGTGCCGGAGCAGGAGCAACAGGTTCGGGGGTCGCCTCGGCGACAGGTTCCGGCGTTGCCGCTGTCTCGGGTTGTTCAACAGGAGCCGGAACTTCCTTGGCAACCTCTTCGGCTTGTGGTTGTTCTATAACCAAACTCGGTTTTTCTGCCTCGTCCTCTGTGCTTAATCTTCCGGCAATTCTTTTTGCAAGTTCAACCGTAAGGAAGCTTACAAACGTTGTATTGAGAACATCTTTGATAATTAGATTAAACGAAACCGCAACTATCGAGGCGCCCTCTTCAAGATCGAAGAGATTGTTTCGCGTTGCTTCGTCTATATGGTCAACCAAAATTGCCTCGGGGGTCGAGATGTTTATCGGCATTCCGAAAACTTTTGAAAGAGCTGTTGCGGAAGCACCCATCATCTGGTTCATTATCTCGCGCGCCGCGCTTATGCTCATGTCGTCAAACTCGAATTCTTCGTCCTCGTCTCCGCCTTCGTTACCCATCAAGATATCAAGCATAATACGGACATCTTGTTTTTTAAGTATCGTTACGTTAGAACCGGAAATTCCTTCAACATATTTAATCTTGACCACCATTGCAGGTTCAAGTTCTGTGCTGTCGAACTGGTCGAAAGCGTCTTGTTGGATACTCGGCGTTGTTATCGTCACTTGTTTATCAAGCATCTTCGATATAGCAGTCGCCGAAGAACCCATGCTTATGTTCATTATTTCGCCTATAGTATCCAGTTCTTCCGCAGTTAAATTTATACTCATAATATCAACGTTCACCCTTCATTTTTTTCGTTATTAATTAATTCAACTATTTTAAACGCTTTGTTACTTCTAACCTCGCCAAGTCGTGCGGTACACCACGGTATACCCTCGATTTCGATGTCGATGTTGCTTTCAAAGTTCTTGTTCAAAACTACAACGTCGCCTTTTTGCAAAGACGCAAGGTCACAAAGGTCCATTTTGCTTCGTTCAAGAATCGCTTCGATGTTTACATCGGAGGTTTTAAGATAATCAAAAACGATATCTTTTTTTGCTTGTTCCATCTCGGGATCTTGTTGTTTAACGGTTCTTGAAAGTTTAACGTTTGATTTTTCTATAATCTCTTCAAGGTTGTCCGCCGGCATACATATATTGATTATTCCGGAGAATATATCATCGGTCAGCTCGAGGGACACCAACACCATTATATCTTGTGGAGCATATATCTGCAACATTCTTCCGTTTGTTTCAAGACTTTGCATACTTCCGACAAGCGGAAAATAACTACTCCAACTTTCAACCATGCTGTTTTTAACGCTGTCGTAAACCGAAGAAAGAATTGCGAGTTCTATCTCTGTGAAATCTCGTTCATCTATATGCCCGATTTCAGAACCACCAAGTACCCTGTTTACAATGTAAAACCCAAGATTTGTCGGAAACTGTACAAGTAACAAAGATTCTTGAACCGGCCCGTCCGGGTCGATAGTTATAACTCCGATAAGGGTGTTTTCCGGCAACGCGTTGTTAAACTCGTTATATCGAACTTCTTCTATGCCCACAACCGATATCTCGCTTACGTTTCGAGTAAGGTTTGTAAACATCATTCCGAGTGTTCGCGCATAGTTTTCATACATCGTATGAAGAGAGTTTAGTTGGTCTTTTGTAAATCTCTTTGGCGAATAGAAATCATATTTTTTTATTTTTGGCTTTGTGTCCGCTTCGGCAGCGGAAGCCCCTGCACGCGCTCGATTTAACAGCTCGTCTATCTGTGATTGAGAAAGAGCCTCAGACAAAAGATATCCCCCCCTGTTTTTTTAGTTAATAGTTAATAATTCGTAATTCGCAATTCATAATTCGTAATTGAGGTGCGCCACTTCGTGGCGGGATTTTAGTTAGGAGTGGTGCTTGTTCAGTTAGGAGTTAGGAATGAGGAGTTAGGAGTGTCGGTGCGGCTTGCGCCGCTATTTTAATACAAGATTTTGTAGAATTTTCGTTTGTTAATGGCTTGGTGTTTCGACGTTGCACAATAGACAATCCGTAGCCGATGATTACGAGCGAAATTAAATGACAAATGTCTATAGCAGTTTTCGTTTTTTGTAGTGGGGTTTGGGGCGAAAGCCCCATTTAAATCGTTCGCCCATAAGGGCGATACATTAACTCCTAACTCCTAACTCCTAACTCCTAACTCCTAACTCCTAACTCCTAACTCCTAACTCCTAACTCCTAACTCC
>CAYJJR010000089.1:0-8934 GCA_964370565.1 uncultured Oscillospiraceae bacterium
GTTTTGCTGTTCGGTTGTAAACGCCCTCACGACGCACACCGTCGCTACCACCTTTAAATAAAAACCCCCGAGTCTTCGTTTCGGTAAAACGTCTACCAAACAAAAGTCTCGGGGTTGTTTTTTTTATTGCATAAGCTTTGATATTGTGACAGAACTTAAACAGTTTCTTAATGTTGCGTCAAGCGTTTGAAGATGGTTGTGAACCGTGCAAACGCTATCTTTTTTGTCTTTCCATGTACAGTCGAAATCTTTAGACATACAAGCGTTGATGACAAGGTCGTCCCCCGTTGCTTTCATAATATCAAGCAACGTAACTTCCGAAAGGTCACAAACTATGTAACATCCGCCCGTTCGGCCTTGTTTAATCTCGACGTAGCCAGCGTTAAAAAGTTTTTTGGTTATTTTATAGATATACTGCGAAGGGATGTGTTGATCTTCCGAAATATCCTGCATCTTTTGGGGCGATTTGTCCGAAAGACTTCTTAATATTCTTAAAGCGTAATCGGTTTCTCTGTTGATTAACATTATGGTTCCCCTTAAACAAAAATGTATTAATACCATTATACTCCACATTAACACTTAAGTTCAAGTAATAGTTGTTAATTACAGGTTAATGAAATTTTCATACATCAACTGTTTTAAACCAGATTAATAAACCGCATATTCATAGCCTTCCGCTACCGGAAGGCTGCTTCCGCTACCGGAAGGTTTGTGTTGTCCCAAACATGGTCGGTTTCGCGCATATATTGGTCGGTCACGTTAAAATAATTATGGTCAACATACACCGAGCTGTTAGAGTCGTTCCACGTTACATCGACGTTATACCAATCGTCGTCAAGTTTAACCTTGTTCCAAGCATGGGGGTCCCCGCCTTCAACCGCGACGGTTCCGGTAACCGAAATACATTCGATTTCAAGCAGATCCATAAATAGCTGGAACGTCGAAGTATAGCCATAGCAGATAGCTTTTTTATTGTAAAGTAAACCATATGGGTTTTCGTTGTTCGGGTCTATTTCTCCCTCGAACCATTGGTTGCTCGCGTCCTCGTCATACTCCGCGTGGGTTATAATCCAATCGTGAATAGCAAGCTCTTTTTCAAAGTCGGTCATGTCGTCCGTTATCTTTTTTTCGATTATATCGATACAAAACTCAAGTATAAGCTGGTTCTTTTTTGATATGTCTGCATAATCCCCTGTCTGCCATGTGGTAATTATCGATTGGGGGTCATATTCGTCGTCGTCATCAACCAACGTGTCTTGGTATTTAACGGGATCTTGTTTAGGTCTTCTAAGTTTGTTGTCCGGCTCACTTAAAATGAGGTCGAGCGTTTCGGGAAGTTCCGGTGGCTCGCTTGTGAAACATTCAAAAAATTTCTCGCTCATCGCTTCGGAGTCGTCGCCAATCATGAGCGCAACATATCCACCCCGTCGGACAACCTCGCCTTGTTCCGCCAAAAAAGCCTGTTCCGGAAGATATCCTATAAAATCTTCCGCTCTTTTTTCGACATACTCAACCAAAGCTTGCTGTGCCGTTTCGGCTATCGACTCGTCTTCATAAATCAAGATTGCTATCTCGTTGGCGAGCGCCGCGTTGGGATAGCATATGATGCCGTCCGACAAACCGTTTGACGTTATACTATAATATGTATTAAGATACTCATCAAAAAAATCGTCCGATGGAGGTATGGGATAGATATCGGGAAGGTCTGATTGAGTCGCCAGCATAACTTCGGCGAGCTCTCGCGGAGAATATTCCGTTGTCGTTTGCTGTTCGCTACACGAGACAAAAATAAAACATGTCGCGATTACAGCAACTAAACATGCGGCGAATTTTAGCTTGTTTTTTATCATGTTGTTATCTTTCTATATATATTTTTTTTATGTATAAAAACTAATCATATAAATTTCTATGTTTTTCGACACATAATTATTACATTTTAAATATCATTATAATATAATACACGATTTAAAACAATGTTTAATCTGTGGCAAAATTAAGGCAGAACAAATAAAACGCACTAAGTTAAACCCTCGCGCGATACTCGCTTGGGGTCACTCCGACAAGTCTTTTGAAAACCTTTGTGTAATAACTTTGGTCGGAAAATCCAACCGCCAACGCTATCTCGGCAAGCGTTAGATCCCCATAAACCAAAAGCGCCTTGCTTTTTTCTATCCTTATTTCGGAAAGATATCCAACAAGAGTTTTGCCCATATCTTGGTGGAAAATTCGACTTAGGTGGTTTGGGGTTAACGATACCATTCCGGCGAGTTGTTCAAGGGAAATTTTGTCATAATAGTTTGTGTCGATAAAGTTAACGCAACGACTGACCGCGCCTTTGTGTCTTAAGTTTTCGGGGGTGAAAATCGTTGTGAAAAGCGAAGTTAACCGTTTGGATAACCAATAGCAAAGCCTGTCCCAATCGTTAAACCCGTCTATCTCAACAATTCCACGGTTGGTCTCCTCCAATATCCATTGCGGAGCAGTTCCAACCTCGACCGCCGCCCGCCCCATCAAAACCAAAAGCTGGGTAATTCGCCCTTTAAGCTCCGTAAGGTTTCCGCTTGTTAAAAAGAAGATGTGCCCTAAAAGTTCGTTCAAAAGCTCATGGGATTTTTGTTTGTTTCCTTTTCGTATCTGTTGTAACAACGCCGTTTCAATCTCAAGCGGATATGGTTTTTGTTTTTCCTTTTTAGAAGACAAGACATATTCGCTTATGCTACTTTGGATAGACTCGGATTCTTGCAACATTCTTAAACGGTTGCTTTCGGACAGGTTGCCGACAAAGCTTGTCGCCATAAAAAGAAGCGTTGACATCTTGTCGACGCGCGACGGGGATATATACGGAACGGCGTCAAGCGTCCTGTCGATATCCTCTTTTTGTTGCTTTGAAAGACGGTTATACTCCGAAAGTTCAAGCTCCAAAAATTCCTCTTTCTCAACCATTAAAAAAGGCCCGACAATTATGTTTGCAACAACCGAAACCTCCCCCAAAATCGGGGACGCAAAATAAGCAAACCCCAAAGGACAGTTGTAGATATACTTTCCGCCAAACCGTTCCGACTCGCTGAACCCTTTTAAGTTAGGTAGCGTGCAAACCTCGTCCGTTCTTTTTAACGTCCTGCATATTAAACAATCGCTACACACAAAACCTTTTTTGTGCAACATATCTCCGTTTCGCTCGGTCACATAACAACCGATTTCGGTCGTTGCAAAAAACGCTTCCGCTGTCGCAATAGTCACTTGTTTGTCAATTTGTTGAATTTTTTGCATAGTTCCTCTAAATAAATTGTTGTTTTTTTGTTCTATAATAGAATTTTACCAATTAACGCAAAATAATACAAGAGATAAACCAAAAAAAACTGTATTTTTAATATCAACACAAGGCGAAAGCCAAATTACGGAGGACTTATAAAGATGAGCATATTAATGGAAATTTCTGAAAATCTACAGATAGGTAAAGCAAAGATAGTTAAGGAACTAGTGCAAAAAGCTATTGACGAAGGTCTCGACGCAAAGACTATTCTTGAAGAAGGTTTGCTCCACGGCATGGGGATAATCGGAACTAAGTTTAAAAACAACGAAGTTTTCGTTCCGGAAGTTTTGGTTGCTGCAAGAGCTATGAACCAAGGCGCAAGCCTTTTGAAGCCGCTTTTAAGCGAAGCAGGTGTTGAAGCTTCGGGAAAAGTTGCTATAGGAACGGTTAAAGGCGACCTTCACGACATCGGCAAAAACTTGGTTAAGATGATGATGGAAGGCAAAGGCCTTGAGGTTATCGACCTTGGAACAGATGTCGAACCCGAAGCTTTTGTTGCCGCGGCAAAAGAACAAGGCGCACAGATAATTGCGTGTAGCGCGCTTTTGACCACGACCATGACGGTTATGGGCGACGTTGTCAAAGCGGTTGAAGATGCCGGACTTCGCGATAAAGTTAAAATCATGATTGGTGGCGCTCCGATAACCGAAGCTTTCTGCCAACAAATTGGCGCAGACAGCTATACCCCCGACGCGTCAACCGCCGCCGAGACTGCGGTTGAACTTTGCAAAGCTTAAATTTTATATAAAGGACTGTAAACAATGACAGGTAAAGAGATAATTTTCAGCGCGCTTCGTCACGAAACGACCGAGCGAGCTCCTTGGGTTCCGTTTGCCGGCGTCCATGCCGGATTTTTAACGGGAGCGGACGCTACCGAAGTTTTGTGTGATGAAGAAAAACTCGTTCAATCACTTTTAGAAGTTAACCGCCTATACAAGCCGGACGGCCAACCCGTCGTGTTCGACCTCCAGCTTGAAGCCGAGATACTCGGTTGTGAACTTCGTTGGGCGAAAGACGGCCCTCCAAGCGTTGCAAGCCACCCGCTTGAAGACACGATGACAGTTCCGTGTGATTGCACGTTGCCAACCCCCGAAAGCGGACGTATGCCGCTTGTGTTGTCCGCCATGAGAAGGATGAAACAAGCTGTTGGTGACACAACCGCGTTATATGGTCTTTTTTGCGGACCGTTCACGCTGGCAAGCCATCTTCGCGGAAACGATCTTTTCATGGACATGTATGACGACGAAGAATACGTTGAACAACTTATGGAGTTTTGCGTCAAATGCGGAAAAGCTATGACCGACATGTTTGCCGACGCCGGTATGGACGTAATAGCGATAGTCGACCCGTTGGTGTCCCAGATATCGTCCGACCATTTTGAAACGTTCCTTTCAAAACCATATACCGAACTTTTTGAATACATCAAACAAAAAGGGCTTTTCTCGTCTTTCTTTGTTTGCGGAAACGCAACGCGTAACATCGACGTAATGTGCGAAACAAAACCCGATTCGATTTCGGTTGATGAAAACGTCGATATATTTGCGGCAAAAGAGATCTGTGACAAATACAACGTCGCGGTTGGCGGAAACATTCCCCTAACGTCGGTTATGCTCCACGGAACACAACAGGACAACATGAAATATGTCGTCGACATGCTTGCGAAGATTGGCGAATATAAAAACATAATCGTTGCCCCCGGTTGCGACATGCCATATGCAATTCCGATTGAAAACGTCATCGGCGCAACACAAGCGGTTCTCCAAACGGAAGACGTCGCAAAGATTATCGAGAACTATACCTCCGAGACGTTCGACATCGAAGTTGAACTTCCCGACTATCAAAACCTTGATAAACCGCTTGTCGAAGCGTTCACCCTCGACAGCTTGACATGTGCCGCTTGTACATATATGTGGGGCGCGGCAACGACCGCAAAACAGACGTATGGCGACAAGATTGATATAGTTGAGTATAAATTCACCGAAAAAGAAAATATTGCGCGTTGCCAAAAGATGGGGGTTTCTAACCTTCCGTCGATATATGTTAACGGCGAACTCAAATTCTCGTCTATAATCCCAAGCAAACAAGAGCTTGAAAGCGTAATCGACGAGGCTTTAGCAAAACTTTCAAAAACAAAATAGAATAAGGTAAAGACGGAACATGAGTGATTTCTATTTAATAACCGGTTTTTTGGGAGCGGGAAAAACAACGTTTCTGAAAAATTTTATAAAGCAGTTTGCTTCAAAAAAAGTTTATTTAATCATAAACGAATTCGGCAAAGAAGGCGTCGACGGAGCGTTGCTTAAAGAGATTGGCGCGGTATTAGAGGAGGTTACAAATGGTTCCGTCTTTTGTTCTTGCCGGCTTGACAAGTTTGAAGCGGTTTTAAACGACGCGGTTTTGCAAAAGCCCGACGTTATCATAACCGAGGCTAGCGGTCTTTCCGACCCGACCAACGTCAAAAAAGTTTTAGGCGGTTTCAAAGACATCAATTACAAAGGTAGCATTTGTCTTGCCGACGCGTTGCGGCTTAACAAAGTTTTTGAAACGGCGACTGTCGTTCGCAGACAACTTGCCGTGTCCTCACTTGTCGTTATAAACAAAACCGACCAAGCGACAAAAGAACAGATCGAACAAACAAAAAAAATCATATCCGAAGTTAACCCTACCGCACATACGACATTAACGCAGTTTGGAAGTTTTCAAAAAGAATGGTTTTCGTTTGTTTCTTCTGACATAGATGTCGAGTTGTTGTCAGCCGCCAAAGACATAACGTTACAAACGATAACGCTTAACGTGTCGCCCGACATGGACAAGAGATCTTTTGAAAGTCTTTTAAACATGTTGTGTGACAATACATATCGAATTAAAGGGTTGTTGACTTTAAACGGCGAAAAAGTTATAGCGGATTGTGTTGGCCCCGACGTCAAGGTTTCCTGTTGGCAAGGGGAAACCAACAACAAAGTCGTTTTGCTTGCCGGAAAAGGAATGGCGCTTCGACAAGCGGTTAAAAAGGCAAAAGAGTGGTATCCGGGGTTTATTGAAATTTTTGCGTAATTTTTTTCGCAGAAGCTTTTATGCACATTGCGGCAAGAGCAGAGCCCTTGCCCCAGCGTGTCAAAAAAGGTACACACTAAAAAATATTGCACAAAATCACAATAGAGTTTGTAGGGGATGGCGTCCTCGACATCCCGTTTTTAGTGGATTTGTGGTGATTTTTCGGGTCGTCGGGGACGCCGACCCCTACATCCCACACATTATGTTTGTGCAAAATGACGAAGCGTGTTTTTTCAATAGGGGTTTTTCGACAGTCTGGGCTCTCCCTATATTGAAAACCAAAGGTTTTCAAATTGGAGAGACTGTCACGAAGTGACTGAGAGGGATTCCCCGTCGTCCGAATTTAACAAAAAAAGGAATGGTTATAAAAATGGACAAACAAAAACTTTTTGAAATTTGCGAACAAATAGAGAAGTTAGGCGCGTTTAAAGTCGGCTATGCTCCGATTGGTGACGTTGTGTTTGACAAAGGATATCGAAAACTTTGCGAGTCTAACTCGTGCGGAAAATACGGAACAAACTGGATGTGTCCGCCTTCTGCCGGAGATATCGACGAGCTTATAAACCGCGCGAAATCGTTTGAAACGATAGTCGTCTACCAAACGGTTGGACAGCTTGAAGACAGCTATGATTTCGAGGGAATGATGGCACAAGCAAAGGAACAATCCAAGCTTTATCTCAAGGTTCGAAAACTCGATATACTAAATAAGGAACGGCGCATTTTGCATCTTGGAGCGGGCGGTTGCCACGTTTGCGAGAGTTGCACAAAACCACAAAACCAACCATGTCGCTATCCAGAAACGGCGATAGCAAGCCTTGAAACATATGGCATCGAGGTTTCAAGCCTTGCTAAATCAACCGGAATGAAGTACATTAACGGACAGGACACCGTTACATATTTCGGGGCAATTCTTTTGTAGAAAAAAGGATTTAATAAAAAATGATAAACGTAACGATACAAAACCGAACGATTAAGGCGAACGCAAACAGTCTGCTTTCCGACATAATCGAGGCGAGTTGCTCCCCCGATATGCCGTGTGGGGGGCGTGGGGTTTGCGGAAAATGTCGGGTTGTTGCAAAGGGTGAACTTTCGCCTATGACTAATCAAGAGCGAAAACATCTGTCCGACAAGGATATCGCAAAAGGCACAAGGCTCGCTTGCTTAACAAGGGCGGTCGGCGACTGTGAAATAGAGATAGATAACCAACATAAAACCGCAAAAATTGCGGTTGATTTTGCGTTACCCGAAATAAAAAATAATCCTTTGTTTGCAAGCTACGGCGTTGCTGTTGACATCGGCACCACCACGATAGTCGCGGTTTTATATGACAAAAACGGAGAAGTTGCTACAGAGCAACATCTTAACCCACAACAGGCATACGGCGCGGACGTTATAACAAGGATAGAGTTTGCGTTAGCGGACGGGTTGCGCGAGATTAGCGACTGTATAACATCAAAACTTCGCGAGATTATAAACGCGCTTTGTTTAACCGCCGACATAACCGCAAACATGATTGATGCCGTAGTCATAGTCGGCAACACGACTATGCTATATCTTTTAACCGAAAGCGACCCAAAAGCTTTGGCGTGTGCGCCGTTTGAAGCGGACAGATTGTTTGGGGAATTTCTATCAAAAAAACAAGCAAAACAACTTTCGTTGCCGTGTGAAAACGCAACGGTTTATCTTGCGCGCTGTGTTTCGGCGTTTGTCGGCGCAGACATAGTTTCCGCCATAATCGCGAGCGACATGGAACAAAAAGGCGACGTTTCGATTTTAGCCGACATCGGCACAAACGGAGAACTGGTTCTTTTAAAGGACGACACGTTTTATTGTTGCTCGACGGCGGCAGGGCCCGCGTTCGAGGGCCGAGGGCTTTACATGGGCATGGGCGCCGCAACCGGAGCCGTTAACAAAGTTTCGGTTGAAAACGGCGAGATAAAAGCGGAAGTTATCGGAAACGTCGAAGCGGTCGGGATATGCGGAAGCGGAGTTGTCGACGCAGTTGCCGGATTTTTGTCGCTTGAATTAATCGACGAAACGGGGCGCATAGAAGAGGGCGAAAGCGTTGTTGTTTCGGGGGACGTCGTGTTGACTCAAAAAGACATACGCAATATCCAACTAGCAAAAAGCGCAATCTTTGCCGGCATTAAAACGCTTGTCGCCGTTTCAAACCTTTCGTATGATGACGTTAAAACGCTGTACGTCGCGGGCGGTTTCGGAAGTTATCTCGACATTGGTTGTGCCGCCGAAATCGGGCTAATTCCAAGGCAGCTTAAGGACAAAGCAAACGTTGTCGGTAACGCGGCGCTTTGCGGAGCGGTCATGATGCTTTTAGATAAAGAGTTTATAAACAAATCGGAGGAGATAGCGAAAAAAGCACAAAGTGTTGAACTTGCGACGTCAAAAACTTTTATCGATGCATATACCGAAGGGATGTTTTTTGAATAGTTGAAAGATTGAATAAACCTTATCTCAAAATTTTGTTTTGTTGTTTTATACAAAACTATAAATATTTTTGTCAGGGTGGCATAACGCCCATTGATTAACTGTTTTGGGCGAGGCTTTTC
>CAYJJR010000090.1:0-8772 GCA_964370565.1 uncultured Oscillospiraceae bacterium
GCTATAGACATTTGTCATTTAAATTGCGGCGTAAGCCGCTCAACAACTCCTAACTCCTAACTCCTAACTCCTAACTCCCAACTAAAATCACTATTCACTATAAGTAAAAAGGAGTACCCGTTTAATATGCAAACTTTTCAAGATTTAATCAGAATAGCGGCGGACAAGCGCGCTTCCGACCTTCATATTAGTTGCGGCGTTCCTCCGACCGGACGTATCGACGGAAAGCTTACCCCGATAACCGACACCCCAATGTCGCCCGAGATGACGTGGCACGTAATCGAAAGCATCATAAGCCCGGCGCAAAAAGCAATCCTCAAAGAGATGGGCGAGGTTGACTTTGCGTACACCCTCGACGGCGTTGGACGATATCGTATAAACGCATTTAACCAAAAGGGAACGTTTGCGGTGGCGGCGCGTTTGTTAAACACATACATTCCGTCCCCCGGAGAAATAAACCTTCCTCCGGCGGTTGTAAACTTAATTGAAAAAAGAAGAGGCCTTGTCCTTGTAACGGGCGCGACCGGAAGCGGTAAATCAACCACACTTGCAAGTCTTATAAACGAAATTAACCAAAACACTTCAAAGCATATTATAACGCTTGAAGATCCTATAGAATATGTCCACAGCCACAGCCGAAGCATTGTCAACCAACGCGAACTCGCGCAAGATACCTTGAGTTTCCCGAATGCTTTGCGCGCGGCGTTACGTCAAGACCCCGACGTTATTCTGGTCGGAGAGATGCGCGACATGGAAACTATCTCGATAGCTGTAACGGCGGCGGAAACGGGACACCTTGTTTTCTCGACGTTACATACAACGGGAGCCGCAAACACTATCGACCGTGTTATCGACGTTTTCCCACCACATCAACAACAACAGGTTAGAATTCAGCTAGCCGACGTTCTCGAAGGGGTTATATCCCAACAACTTTTACCGAGATCTTCGGGATATGGGCGTGTGGCGGCGTTTGAAGTTATGATTTCAAACAGCGCTATTCGCAACAACATCCGCGAAGGAAAAACCTATCAAATCCCGTCGCTCATGTTAACCGGCGCGTCGCAAGGCATGAAAACGATGGACGACGCAATCTTCAACCTATACCAAACCGGCGAAATAACCAAAGAAGTCGCGTTCGCCTATGCGCAAGACGTGACAGCGCTTGGAAAGAGAATTCTTTAGATAGTTAGGAGTGAGGAGTTAGGAGTTAGGAGTGAATGTGTCGCTCTTGTGAGCGACAAAATTGAAATGGGGCTTTGCCCCAAACCCCAGTTGCTTTTAATTCCGGTAAAATTTTATGGCAGAAAGCATAGTTCGTGAAAAGAGCTTTGAATTTGCAAAGCGAACAATAAACTTGTATAAATATTTATCTGACGATAAAAAAGAATATGTTTTGTCAAAACAACTCCTACGTTCCGGAACAAGCATAGGCGCAAACATCGTTGAAGCCCAATATGGCATAAGCAAAAAAGAGTTTACAGCAAAAATGTATATAGCCTTGAAAGAATGTGCCGAAACGATTTATTGGATAGAATTAATATACCATAGCGATTATATTAGCGAAAAAGAATACAATTCGATTAAAACTGACTGTGATGAACTGAGAAAAATACTTTCATCAATCACAAAAAGTTCAAAAACATAAAAAGCACGAAGAATTAGAAACAGGATTTAGAAAAATGCAGTTGAGACAAAAAAAGAAACATAACAACAGCAAAACATCAAAAGAGTAATATTTAAAATAATCGCCCAAAGGGCGACACCAACACTCCTAACTCCTAACTCCTAACTCCTAATTAACTAACTAACTTTACGAGGTGATACTTTGCCCAACTTTTCATACTCGGCGGTAAACCAACTCGGGAAAACCGTCAAAGGCTCTGTCGAAGCGTCCGACCTTGCGCAAGCAACGTCTATGGTAACAGCAAACGAACTTGTTATCGTGGACATAAAACAAATCGGCGCGCTTGACAAAAATTTAAATATAACGCTGTTTGAGACCAAACCGAAACCGCGCGACCTTGCAATCTTCTGTCGCCAGTTCGTCAGCATCTCAAGTGCCGGCGTTCCGATAATCGCGGCGTTCGACATGCTCTCTGAACAAACGGAAAACAAACTTCTAAGGGAAGCAATCGCAAACACCGCAAGCAAAATCCGTCAAGGCATGGGCCTTTCGGAATCGATGGCGGAAAGACCAAAGGTTTTCCCCGATTTGCTTATAACGATGGTGGCGGCGGGCGAAAGCTCGGGAAGCCTTGAAACCTCGTTCGACAGAATGGCGCTTCAATTCGAGAAAGACGCAAAACTTAAAGCGTTGATAAAACGTTCGTCGGCATATCCTCTCGCGGTTCTCGCGGTTGCGGTAATCGTCGTTTTGCTTCTGCTTGGATACGTCGTTCCCCAGTTTGAAACGATACTAAGCGACCTCGGCGCAGAGATGCCGGCTTTTTCAGCGGCGGTCATAAGCATCGGCAAGGTTGTTCAATCCCAATGGGTTTGGATAGTTCTTATAATGGGTGCGGTTGTCTTTGGACTTGTTCGTTTTGGAAAAACCCCTACCGGCAAAGACGTGTACAGCCGTATTCAATTGAAAACTCCGCTTTTCGGAATACTTGCGGTTAAAACCGCTTCCGCGCGAACCTGTCGAACCCTCGCAACTTTAATTGCCGCCGGAATTCCTATGATCGAATCTATACATATAGTTTCCGATGTCATGTCCAACGTAAAATTCAAAAACGCGCTACTCGACGCGGCGGACGACGTCACTATGGGTATTCCGCTTTCCGAACCGTTAACTACAAGCAACCTGTTCCCCCCTCTTGTGTGTCACATGACAAAGATAGGGGAAGAATCGGGCGACTTTGAAGGAATGTTGACAAAACTTGCGGACTACTACGACGAAGAAGTCGAAAACACGACCGCAACGGTAATGTCGGCTATCGAACCGCTGTTGATAATAGTTCTTGCGGTAGTCGTCATAGCAATTATCTTTGCTTGCTTGATGCCTATGATGTCGATATACGATGGATTAAGTAATATTTAATATAGTATATAAATGTATATACTATTTAATTAAATAAATTTAGCATAAGAAACTTTTAACCAAACCCAACAAGGAGAAATTATTTTGAGCAAAAAAAATCTAAACAACAACAAAAACAACAACAAAAACAACAACAAAGGTTTTACCTTGGTTGAACTAATTATAGTAGTCGCTATCATAGCGGTACTCGCGGCGGTTCTCGCTCCGCAATATCTGCGTTACGTTGAACGAGCACGCCAGTCGAACGACTTACAAGTCGCAACCTCGATAATGCGCGCGGCTACTGCGGCTATCTCGGACCCGCAAATTGGAGTAACGTCGGCCGAAACTATGACGGTAACTTGGACAACGTCCGGTACAACAGAAAGCTTAACGGTTGCTTCAAGCAACGCCGCTTCAACAGCGGACGACGAAGTATCGGCAGAAATTATGGCTACCATGGGATGGGCGACACAAGCAGATGTAGACGACGCACAATCCGCGGCAGGAAACGGACAAGACTTTACCTTTAGAATAAACGCCGCCACGGGTCAAATAGACATAATGACCGGAACAACCGTCGCAACTCTCGCAGACAACGACTGGCTTTCCGAAATCGGCGTAACACCGTAAGGTGTTTTGACTTCGTAAGGAGTTTTGACATCGTAAGGAGTTAACTTCTTTAGAAGTTTGACTTCGTAAGGAGTTTTGACGCCATAAGGAGTTAACTTCTTTAGAAGTTTGACATCGTAGGTGTTTTGGCAAGAGCAGAGCCCTTGCCCTACATGATATTATGTATCCTGTCAAATCTACTTCTTATAGCGACAAATTGCGACAATCCCCTTTTAAAAACCAAAACCGTGTATAAATTTTATCTCAAAGTAAAATTTACAAATAATAAAAATTTTTTTGGAGGACCTTTTAAAAAATGAAAAAAGCAAACAACAAAGGCTTCACGTTGGTAGAACTTATCATCGTTGTAGCAATCATCGCAGTTCTCGCTGCGGTTCTCGCCCCTCAATACCTTCGTTACGTAGAAAGAGCTCGTCAATCGAACGACTTGCAAGTTGCAACCTCGATTATGAGAGCAACAACCGCGGCTATCTCTGACCCACAAGTTGGCGTGGCTTCGAGTTCGACAGTCTATATCAGATGGCAAACAACTGCTTCTTCAGGACAAACTCTTACTGCTTCTTTTGCAGGCTATGGCGGTACTTCTGCAACTAATCTTCTAAACGAAATAGCAGCAACGATGGGTTGGGCAGAAGAAAATGCAACAACAAACGTAATGGAATATGACGCAGACTCGGTGGACGACGCTCAATCGTCAGCAGGAAATTTGCAAAACTTTGCATTCACAGTTGATGCCGCAACAGGTCAAATTACAATTGACAGCGGAAGTGATGATTGGGTAACCGAAATCGGCGTTAGCCAACCTATAGCCTAACCGCAAAACACAAACACAAACAATTGATTTTTCCCCCGCAACATAACCCTTTTTGGGATATGGACAAACGCCCCAAACCCTTGAAAAAGGGGTTTGGGGCAAAGGGGCGGAAATAAGATTGTTTGAGAAAATCCTCTTCGTGTAAACCCTCTCCGCCGACTGCGGTCGCCACTCTCTCCAAAATGCAAAACACAAGTGTCTTGCATTTCAAGGGAGAGGCAAGGGAAAGCTCCCCCATGGGAAAGGCTCTCCCTCTGGGAGAGCTGTCACGAAGTGACTGAGAGGGCAACCCCAAAAGACTTTTTTTCCCCCTCAACACATACAACCAAAAAAATTATGCAAAATAACTTTAATTCATAATTTATAATTTACAATTCATGTTGTTACAAAAAACGCCTTGTGAGCTGTAAATTGTGAATTAAATACTATTAACAAACAGGAAAAATATTTAATGCCACAAAACGAAATTTTAATTTTATACCCAATAGTTTTTATCTTCGGCATAGTTGTCGGAAGCTTTCTAAACGTTTTAATTTTGCGCATACCAAAGGGCGAGGGTTTTGTAAAAGGCTCGTCACATTGTATGTCGTGCAACAAAAACCTTGCATGGTATGAACTAATTCCGCTTTTCAGTTGGCTCGCCCTTCGCGGAAAATGTTCAAAATGCAAAACAAAAATTTCTGCACAATATCCAATAATCGAAGCGACAAACGGAGCGCTTTGGATTTTGGTTTTGTATATCTTCGGTCTTTCGCCCGACACCGTTCTCGGTTGTCTTTTGGCAAGCACCCTTTTGGTGTTGTCGGTTATCGACGCGCGAACGACTGAAATTCCCCTTGGCACAACTATCTTTATCGGTATTCTAGGCGTCATACGAGCTACCCTTAACTTTGACAACATAACAAGCCATCTTTTCGGTTTCGGAATTATAACCGCATTTCTGTTTCTTGTCCTGTTCGTTTCGGGCGGAAACGCTATCGGTGGCGGCGACGTCAAACTAATGGCGGGGTGTGGGTTGTTTCTCGGTCTTTACGAAACTATCTTCGCTTTTGTCGTTGCGTGTGTAGTTGGTTCTGTTGTCCACGTTATCCGTATGCGCTTTTTCGGAGCGTCGAGGGTTCTCGCAATGGGCCCATATCTCGCGGTTGGCGTTTTTATAGCGTTCCTTTTCGGCAACAACATAATCGAATGGTATATGATGCTTTTGGGAATTTAATTTAGTGAATAGTGAATAGTTAATAGTTAACAGTTAATAGTGAATAGTGAATAGTGAATAGTTAATAGTTAATAGTTAATAGTTAATAGTGAATGTATCGCCCCCGGGGGCGATGATTAAAATGGGGCTTTCGCCCCAAACCCCACTACAAAAAACGAAAAATGCTATAGACATTTGTCATTTAAATTGCGGCGTAAGCCGTTCCACAATTACGAATTACGAATTACGAATTACGAATTAAACAAATTTAATCGGAGTATACAATCTATGGACAGACTCACGCTATGTATTGAAGTATCGGACAAAATAACAAAAGCGGCCCTCGTTTCCAAACGCGGGACGGTTTCAAGTATGCATAAATCTATGTACTTTGAAACACCGCCGCAAACGGTCTTGGACGGACAGATAACAGCGCCCGAAGTTTTCTCAAGCACGTTAAAGGAAAAACTTGCAAACCACGGAATGGCTGAAACAAAAGATGTTATATTTGTGCTTACGTCGCCTAAGATTGTAAGTCGTAAAATATCTTTACCCCCCGTCAAAGAACGCCAGATTGATTCAATCATCTCGGCAAACGCTTCGACATATTTTCCGATTGACCTTGCGAGTTATCAAATCTCGTATACAATGCTTGAAAACATCGAAGGCGACAAACCCGGTTTTCGCGTAATGGTCATGGCTGTTCCAAAACAGCTCATGAGCTCATACGAAAAACTCGCGGAGCTTTCGGGTCTTGAACTCCAGTCGTTTGACGTCTACACAAACAGCCAATATCAACTGTTCCACGACCTTAACGTCGCCGGAGTTACGATGTTTATAAGCTTGGGTTCGCGTCAAAGTATCGCGACGTTTATGCAAAACAACGCTCTGCTTTTACAACATGCTATGCCGTTTGGTGGCGACGAATATCTAAACCTTGCGTTGCCCTCGGTAGACCGTGACCAAGACAAATATTCCTATATACTTGACATGAGCGACAACCCAACGTGGGTGGGCGACAACATTCCGCGACAACGTTTTGAAGAAGTTTCGGCAAGGTTTGCCGGCGCGGTTACGCGTATGATAGACTTTTTCAAATCGTCCAATCGAAACATGGACATCGAAAGAATTATACTTGTCGATACATGTTCGGGGATTGCCGGAATTAAAAAAGCCCTCGCCGCCGAAACCGGGGTTGACGTATACACAATAGAAGACATAGCCGGCTACGGCGCGGTTATCGCCGGTTCAAAAGTCGGATTTTATGTTTCGATAGCAAGCGCGATGATTAAACCGTTGGATGCTAACATAAACAACGCGAAAAAATCAAAAACCGGCGGCATGGCGAAAAAAGCAAGAGTTTCTTCTAAAACGGCAACCATGACGTTTTTTATAGGATTTTTGTTGTTGTCGCTAGGTATTGGGGCGTATGGAGGAATATATTATTTTATAAGTTTTGCGGAAAACTCCGCCGCACAAAACAGAATTGAAGAACTCGCATATGTTCAAGAAGCGTATGACCTTTATCTTGAATATGACGTAATACGAGAAAATTTTGAGCTACTCGAAGAACAAGCTGTCGGCTATAACGCAGGCTTAAGGGATTTCTTGGAAGAACTTGAACAAAAAATGCCGTCAAGACTTTTGCTTTTATCCGCAAGTTGTGACGAATTTGGCGTTACGCTTAACATAACCACCTCGACGATGGAGGACGCCGCAATGACGCTTTCGCAACTGCGGTCGTTTGAAACTATCAAACATCTTTCTATTGGTGGCGTTTCAGAGGACGCCGGCGATGGCGGAGTTCCGATAGTTACTTTCTCGGTCGTTTGTGCTTACGAACTTCCCGAAACAGAACAAGTGACAACCCCGACAGAAGGCGAAGAACTTTCACTTGAAGAACAAGCCGAACTTGATTTAGACGCTATATAAAGAGGGATTTTTTATGAACAACAAAAACAATGAAAGAAAAGGTCTAATCCTTTCTTTAGTCGGTGCTGTGGTGTTTGCGGTGACGTTTATGTTTATCCTTTTGCCGTTAACTCAAGCTTCGGAAGATCTGCGATTTGAAACCCAAGCGCTTCAAGACGAGATAGAGCTACTTGAAATGCATCTTGCAAAGATTTCGGAATATGAACAATTAACGGAACAAAACAAAGCGTATGCGCGCGAACAATTAAACTATTATCCGGCTTACGTAAGTGAAGAAGATACGATAATATGGGTTCTTGAACTCGAGGAACAATCGCAAGGGTCGATAGCGAGCGTATCGTTTACCGAACCTGTAACCGTTTCAGCGTTCAACGGCTATGCGACGGTTGGAGACGACGAAGTGTTAACTTCGATGACAGCACATGTTAAACAATCTTCTCTCGACGGTGTGTTTGCATACGACGGAATGAAAGACGCGTTCGATTATATATATAACTATGACGACAGAACCTCGATAGACACGGTCAACATGACATACGACGCGACAACGGCGCAACTTGCAGTTAACCTGAGCGTGTCCAAGTACTATCTCGACTATGCCGAAGCGGAATATCAACCGTTGCCGATACCGCAAGTTCCAACAGGAAACCCCAACCCGTTCGCGGTTTTGCTTTCGGGAGTAGCGGAAGAGTAGGATTTAGAAGTTAGTTAGGAGTTAGGAGTTAGGAGTTAGGAGTTAAGGTATCGCCCCCAAGGGCGAACGATTTAAATGGGGCTTTCGCCCCAAACCCTACTACAAAAAACGAAACTGCTATAGACATTTGTCATTTAAATTGTGCTCGTAATCATCGGTGCAACTGAGAAGCAAGAGCTTTGCTCTGAGCAGAATCGTTGCCCCAGACTGTCGAAAAAGCTATTGTTAAAAAATGCCCAACAAAACCGCAATAGAGCGGTAGCAAGTTTCACGCAATTACAGCGACATCACCAAGCAGCAAGAGCTTTGCTCTGAGCAAAGCCCTTGCCCTACGGATTGTCTATTTTGGCAAGGTCGAAACACCAAGCCACTAACAAACGCAAATTCTCAAAATCATGTATTCAAAATTTCGCCGTAAGGCGCTCAATAACTATTAACTATTAACTATTAACTATTAACTATTAACTATTAACTATTAACTA
>CAYJJR010000091.1:0-8744 GCA_964370565.1 uncultured Oscillospiraceae bacterium
TACATCATTGCACCGTTATTAACATAAAGGGTGAAAGTTACAGACTTAAAGAACGCAAGGAGTTTATGAAACAAAAACAGAAGATTGTGAATACTCTTTTTGATGATAATCAGTAGTTTTTGTTCGTGTTTTTTTCGCCACTTTTGTGCGTTTTTTAAACGCCATATTTGTGCATTTTTTGAACGTTGTTGACAGTAAAAACTAACCTTGCAAAAACCAACCAAAGACAGCTATTCGTCTTCGGTTGGTTTTTTGTCGTTTTCAAGAATATAAATATCGTCCGAACTCATGATAATCTCTTCACATTCCCTTTGGGCTTCGATTAGTCTTTGTATCGCATCTTCCGTCGCCCCGAAGAGTTTTAGGTAAAGTTGTTTGTAGTCGTGCATATTTGTTCCTTAAAAGTAATAAAATTCTAAAATTGATTGCTACTATATTGTAGCATAATCGCATTTAAAAAGCAACAATATAGTAGCATTAACTAAAGGAGTTTTGCTTATGTTGTTTCAAAGATTAGAAGATTTAAGAATAGACCACGACAAAACACAAAAAGAAGTTGCTGAATTTTTAGGTTGTCAGCGTGAAGTTTACAGGCGTTATGAAAAAGGCGTTCACGAAATTCCGACTTGGGCTGTTATTAAACTTGCGAAATATTATAATACTACGACCGATTATATTCTTGGTTTATCGGATGAAAGAAAATAAACAACCTATTTTGCAAAGTCCTTATCGGATACCACAAAGTAGGTTGTTTTAACTGTTTCGTTTGTCTTTTTTGCTAACTATTTTTCTTTCCTTTTCTCCGCAACAATCCTCTTATTTCTAACTGCTCTCGGCTTTGAGTTATCCTTTACTTCTCTGCCATTAGTAAAAAACTTTTCCTCCAAATAAATCAATAATCCGAACCCATCACCAACAGAGATTATCTGTCGGGATTGGTTCGGATTATTTTTGTCTGGTGCCGCTGACCGGACTTGAACCGGTACGCTTTTAAGGGCGAGGGATTTTAAGTCCCTTGTGTCTGCCGATTCCACCACAGCGGCAAAAGCGTTTAATTCGATACCATAATAATATACTATATTTAAAATATTTTGTCAATATTTTAAACCGCTTTCCTTTTAATTTCTGTGCAGAATTGTCAATAATAGGTGACATTTTTCCGAAAAAATATAAAGCTGAAAGGTTTGAACGAAAAATCCTCTGGAGAATGAGTTATGATAAAAAATTCCGTCAAAAAGCATTGAGCTATTTGAACGAAGGACACACAGTCAGAGAAACAGCAAAAATATTTGGGGTACACTATATAACTATACAAGGATGGAAAACGCAGTTAGAGAAAACAGGATATCTAGAGTTAAAGAAGCGAAAAGAAACATGGAGGAAAATTGACCCAGAAAAGTTAAAACAATATGTAGCCGAAAACCCTGATGCATATCAGCATGAGATTGCACAGGCTTTTGGAGTACGACTGTTTGCAATACAAAAAGCATTAAAACGTTTAAATCTAACGCGTAAAAAAAACAACGATTTACAAAGAAAGTAACGAGAGTTTTCGACAATCTTTTGCTGAACAGTTGAAAGCTATACCAGCTCCACAGATAGTATATGTCGATGATTGTGGCGTACAAGAATATTTATATCGAAAATATGCGTATTCACCGAGAGGACAAAAAGTACTGGCAAAAGTAAGTGGCAAGAAATTTAATCTAACAAACATTATGGCAGGAATTTGTCAGAATAAATGGGTGGCTCCATTAGAATATAGTTGCTCTACGGATAGTGCATTGTTTGAAAAATGGTTTGAGGAGTGTCTGATTAAAGAAGTTCAACCCGAGAGCGTTATTGTTCTCGACAATGCAACTTTTCATAGAAAGTCTGTTCTTCCACTACTTGCAAAAAAGAAAAATTGCCAAGTATTATTTTTACCACCATATTCGCTTGATTTGAATCCTATTGAGAAAAAATGGGCTTGTCTTAAAAAAACATTACACAATATCCTCCCACATTTTAGTTCTTTCGACTTTGCTCTTTGTTCGATTTTTCAAGTGGTTTAACTATAAAAGCAGATATAGGAAAAATACTACGAGATTTATGCGAAAGGAAAAAAGTAAATATAGTAGCAGCAGAATGTTGCACAGACCATATACACATGCTTGTAGAAATACCACCGCACCTAAGTGTATCACAGTTTATGGGATATCTAAAAAGCAAAAGTAGCTTAATGATATTTGATAGGCATGCAAACTTAAAATACAAATATGGAAATAGGCATTTTTGGTGCAGAGGCTACTTTGTAGATACAGTAGGGAAGTATGAAAATGCAATTAGAGAATACATAAATAATCAATTGAAAGAGGATATAATGAGTGACCAAATAAGCCTTAAAGAAATAACAGACCCGTTTACGGGTAGCAAGAGTAAGTAAGGCAAAATAAAATAACCCCCGAGTAGGGGGTTGCCAGTGATAAATCGTGGTTGTCAGATTTTTCAGTGCACCCTTAAGGGTGCCACCACAGGAGATTGGCCCTTATAGGGCCTGTTCAAACCACCCGTTGGACGGGTGGTCTTGATTAACTGCTTTTCAGCTTCTGATTTCCGTTTCTTTTTGCTTCTCGTTGTTATAAAACGTCTTTATCTTCTCAATATCTTTCGCGACAAGTTTATAAAACAATTCCTCGACAATCTCGCTTGTCAACGTCTGGTTAACCGAAAAACCAAAAGTTTTGTTGGTTCGCTGTTTTGTAAAAAGTTCGCCGTTTTTCGTTAGTTCTATCACCCTTGAGTTGTCGACAGAATAGTTTAGGTAATCTTTCAAATGCCTTCGCAGATTAACGGACGGCGCACAGTTAGACAATATAAGATTTACAACGTCGGTAGACGTAATAAGTTCAGGCATAACCTCCGCTTCGATTTCGCTGTTGAATTTTGCATTTTCAAGGTTGTTAATCGCTTCTTCATTCAACCCGGTATACCGCGTTATCATCCTCTTTTTAGGGCTGTTTTCTTTTGTCGCTGTTTTGCCTAGCATATAGTCTGCCGAAACGTTAAAATAACTCGCTATCTTTTCAAGCGCGGTTATCTTTGGTTCGGTCACGCCGCTCAGATACTTGCTGAGTTGGGCGTTTTGTAATCCAATTGCTTCCGCCAATTTATACTGTGTTATCCCTTTCTTTTCGATTTCCGCTTGTACAAGCTGTTGTAATCTTTCGTTAAAATTCCGCAATACATTTTGTTCATCCATTTTCCTTACCCCTTTAATTATATATTCAATTTATTCTTACAAAGTTTAAAATAGGAAAATTTTAAGATAACTGTTTCTTTAATTAAATATAATAATCAAACTAAAGTCAATAGGAATTAAATTTCTTTACAATATGTACATCAAACCGAAACAAAAACCGCCTTTTGCGTCAAAAAACGTAAAAAGCGGTTTAATTATATTGTTTTTAATCTAAACGCAAACTATGGCGCCGGTATTGCGTCTACCCCAATTATGTCGATCCACTCGTTTATCTCGGTTCCGCCATCTTGAGAATATCCGGCTAAAGCTATCTGTCCGTTTAGCGTGTTAATATGAAAACAAAAACTTGTGTTGTTTCCCACTTCGGATTGCGCATCTCCTATATCTCCAACAGCTCCCGAACCTGTGAAATCGGTTTGGAGCCCGTCCGCGCCCATTATGCTTATAATCATCTCTTGTAGATGCTTAAGCGAAGATGAATCTTCAAGCCCCGGATATTTTCCCGAAAACTCCGAAACCCTTACGGTTTGCGGAGCTCTTATATAAAGCTTTCCGCCATAATGCGCAGGATTCGGGCCATTACCCGTGGCCCATAGAACCTCGATTAAAACTCCGGACGGAACGTTACTTTTCGGGTCGGCAACAGCAACCGTCGCCGCTCTCATAAGGTTTGTTGCCGCCTGTAGATCATTTGATTGTCTTGCCCTTTCGACATATCTAAGATATTGTGGGGCTAACACCGCCGCAAGCACAGCAATAATTGCAACCACTATTATAAGCTCTACAAGCGTAAAGCCTTTATTTTTATTTTTTATCATCTATGAAACCTCTTATCTAACTATAGTTATTCCAATTGAAATTATAAATAAACAAAAGACGAAAGTCAACATTAAAAATATGAAAAAACAGTTAAATTTCTAGCGTTTGAAGAAACTTAACTGTTTTTATCTATTTATTCTAGCCTATGACGCATCATTGTTTTGATTTTGTCGATTTTTCAACCTTGAAAAGATTGGCAAAATCAACCAAACGCACATCTACATCATTAATTCAAAGCAAAGGTTAGAGGCGTTTTCCATCTTTTCGATGCTGAGTTGCTCGTTGGTTGTGTGAACCTTTTCCATCCCTACGCCGAGGTTAAGCGTCTCGATGCCGTTAAGGTTGTAGATATTCGCATCGCTTCCGCCGCCGCTCTTTTTGCATTCGGGAGAAAGCCCTAGTTTTTTTGCGGCTTCCGCCACCTTTTGAACCAATGGGAAATCGTCCTCGTAGTTATAGCCTAAATAGCTCGTGGCAACGGTGTGTTCAAGCGTAGCGCCAAACTTTTTACAAGCTTGTTCCATGCAATCGACTATATGTTTTGTGTGAGCTTCAAGTTTTTCTGTGCTTCGGCTTCTCACTTCAAGTTCCAATATAACCCTTTCGGTTACGATGTTTGTAGCTCCGCTTGCGGAAAACGTTCCGATGTTACACGTTGTTTCAAAGTCCACGCGTAAAAGTTTCATGTTTGAAACGGCGTGTGCAGCGACTTCTATCGCCGAAATTCCGGCCTCCGGCTCAACTCCTGCGTGGGCTTTTTTGCCTATGATAACGGCAGAAATCTTGTTTTGTCCCGGTGCGCCCGTTATGATGTGTTCGGGGCCTCCGCTTGAATCGAGAACTATACCGCTTTTGGATTTAATTCTTGCGTATTCAAGGTTTTTTGCGCCAAACATTCCGCTTTCTTCACGCACAGTGATGACCGCTTCAACCGTGCGGTGTCCGCCCTTTGCTTTAGCCGCTTTCATGGCTTCCATTATGGCGCATATGCCCGCCTTGTCGTCGCCGCCGAGAATTGTGTCGTCTCCCGAGCGAATATATCCGTCGTCGTCGACACGCGGTTTAATTCCTTTGCCGGGAACAACGGTATCCATGTGCGAGCTGAACATTATCGGATCCAGACTTTCGTCCCCTTTAAGAGTAGCGTATACATTACAACCTGTGGTTTTTGCAACTTCTTTTATGTCGTCGGTGTACACGTCGCAGCCAAGCGCTTTGAAATCCTCGGCGAGGCGTTTCGCCATCTCGCCTTCGTCGCCCGTTTCGCTGTCGATTTGGACGTATGCCATCAAGCGATCTATCAAACTTTGTCTATCGATGTTTCCCATATAAAACTCCTTAAACTATATAATTATTAATTAAACAAAACGGGGGCGCAATACGCCCCCGAAAACAGCATAATGCTATTTTTGATATTTAGTTATTTATTAAGCACCAAGTGTGTAGTAGATGCTTGTGTCAACACCTATCGGCAAGCCTATGAGCAACCAGATAACCATTATGATTGTCCAAGCAATTAGGAAGCAGATGCTGTATGGAAGCATGGTAGCCGTCAACGTTCCGATACCTGCTTTTTTGTCATATTTTTGAGCAGTTATAACAATAATTGCAAAATATGTCATTAGCGGGGTGATGATGTTTGTCGAGCTGTCGCCGATACGGAAAGCAAGCTGGGCCAGTTCCGGCGAATAGCCAAGCAACATGAACATCGGAACGAAAACAGGAGCCATGATGTTCCATTTTGCGGACGCCGAACCCATGAACAGGTTGATAAACGCCGAGAACAGAACAAACAGAACCATGATGGGAATGAGCCCGAGTTGAATGCTTTCAAAGAAGTTTGCGCCGTTGATAGCAAGGATTGTGCCAAGTTTAGAATACGAGAAGTATTGAATGAATTGAGCGGAAACGAATGCTAACGCAATGTATCCACCCATTGTTGCCATTGATTTTCCAAGTGCCACACAAACGTCTTTTGTGCCTTTGCCGAATTTGTTTGTCGACTTGCCAAAAGCTATTGCGGGAAGGAAGAAGAAAAGCATTATGAGGATAACAACGCTGCTTATGAGCGGCGAAGTGGGTCTGCCAAGGATTTCGCCGTTTTCGTTACGCATGAACGAGTTTGCGGGAATTGTTATAGCCACCAAAATGATGATGAAAACTAACATAACGATTCCGGCATTGCGAAGGCCTTTTTTCTCTGCGTCGGTGATTTCGCCTAAGCTTTCGTCTTCTGCGTCGTTAAGCGTTCCGTCGTAACGACCAAGACGCGGTTCAACTATTTTGTCGGTTATCCACCAACCAAGTAAAGTAATGACAAAGGTTGAAACTGCCATGAAGTAGTAGTTACCCATAACGTTAACAACATAGTTCGGGTCGATTATCGAAGCCGCTTCTTGTGATATACCGGCAAGTAGAGGATCGAGTGTACCAACCAAGAGGTTAGCGGAAAATCCGCCCGATACGCCGGCAAATGCTGCGGCGATACCAGCCATTGGGTGACGACCATATGCTCTGAAGATCATAGCGCCAAGTGGAATAAGAACAACATAACCTGCGTCCGAAGCGATGTTGGACATAACGCCCAAGAACACAACAACGGGGGTTATTATTCTTTTTGGTGAAACTTGAACAGTGCGTTTCAAAAGCGCGTTCAAAAGTCCGCTTTGTTCTGCAACGCCAACACCAAGCATAGCAACCAAAACGGTTCCAAGAGGCGCATACGTTGTGAAGTTGTTAACAGCAGATGTGAGCATCCACGCTATTCCTTCACCGGTAAACAAGCTTACAGCGGTTACGGTTGTTTCTTGAAGCTCTCCACCACTTACAAGCATACCTGTTGCGGAAACACCAAGAGCCGCACACACTGCTGAAATAATTGCAACTGCTGCTGCAAGCATTCCAAAAAGCGCGATAGGGTGCGGAAGTTTGTTTCCGACACTTTCAACGAAGTTCAGAAACCCTTTCTTTTTTGCGGGGGATAGATTGTTTTCAGACATACAAAGTTCCTCCTATACGACAGTGAAATTTTTTAAATATCTGCCGAATAAAATATTTATTTTCAATGTGAACGATTATCGTTCGATATACATAAATCGACAATATTCACATCGAGTAGTATGATTATCTTATATTTCGCACTAAATGTCAACCGATTTTATGCAAATGTATTAAAAAAATTTTTTTCTGTTCATAAAATGTTCATAAGTGCTAGATTAATAAAGTATTTTTGTCCAAAATGTTCACTAATCGTTACAACCTTCTCAACAATACGGTCAATGCTGTTTTTGACTTAAAAAAAATTCAATCAATAAACTTTAATTAAACTTTAATTAAAATTCTTGCTATTTAAATGGATTTGTGGTATATTAACTAATGTTATATATTTTGGAGGTAGAATATGAGCCCAATTGAAATTATTGCAGGTGTTACCCTTTTAATAAGTTGTATTATAATCATCATCTTGGTTATGCTTCAAAGCAGCAAAGGAAGCGGCCTTTCGGGCGCTATCGGTGGCGGCTCGTTTAACGACGCGCGCGGAAAATCAAAAGCAAACGACGCTAAACTTGCGCGACTCACAAAGATTTTTGCTATTATCTTTTTTGTCGTTACGCTTGCGGTTAACGTTGTCTCTTTGATAGGCTAGATTTTAAAGTTTTGTCTTTTGACAATTTGTTGTAAAGCGATTTTTTGTTAAATTAAACAATCCCATATAGTCTGAATCCCTCAGTTTTACTGGGGGATTATTTCTCGCTAAAGCGTTATGAAGAACCCGAGTATTCTAATTCAGAATACTCGGGTTCTTTGACACGCTGAACGGAGAGGCGCAAAGCCTCTCCGTTTTTGTGAACAATGACAGTCGCAATCGTCGGCGTTTTTGTAGTTTGCATTTGTGTCGAATTATGCAAACTATGACGCGACGTTAATTATTAGCATTTCAATGTTTATTTAAGCGCTTCTGAAACTGCAACCGCGCAAGCAACGGTAGCTCCAACCATCGGGTTGTTGCCCATTCCGATAAGACCCATCATCTCGACGTGTGCCGGGACAGAGGACGAACCGGCAAACTGTGCGTCGCCGTGCATTCTTCCCATGCTGTCGGTCAAGCCGTAAGAAGCGGGGCCTGCGCCCATGTTGTCGGGGTGGAGGGTTCTTCCGGTTCCGCCGCCCGATGCAACAGAGAAATATTTAACCGAGTTTTCGGTTGCCCATTTTTTATATGTGCCGGCAACAAGATGTTGGAACCTTGTTGGGTTTGTCGAGTTTCCTGTTATCGAAACGTCAACCTTTTCAAGTTTCATGATTGCAACGCCTTCGAGAACATCGTTTGCGCCGTAACATTTAACCGCCGAACGTTCGCCGTCCGAGAATTTAATCTCTTTAACAACTTTAACTTCGCCCGTTCCAAAATCGAAATCGGTTTCTACATATGTGAAGCCGTTAATTCTCGAGATTATGTAGGCGGCGTCTTTTCCAAGACCGTTAAGGATTACGCGAAGGTTTGATTTTCTTGCTTTGTTGGCGGTTCTCGCAATTCCGATTGCGCCTTCTGCCGCCGCGAAAGATTCGTGTCCCGCAAGGAAACAGAAACAATCGGTTTCGTCACGAAGGAGCATAGCGCCTAAGTTTCCGTGGCCGATACCAACTTTTCTTTGTTCCGCAACGGAACCCGGGATTGTGAAAG
>CAYJJR010000092.1:0-8600 GCA_964370565.1 uncultured Oscillospiraceae bacterium
GGCGACAAAGAACTGTTCGTATTCAACTTCGTGTGACGGAACAGGAAAAGGAACTCATCGCTCAAAAAATGAGGGAACTTGGAACGAAAAACACCGAAGCCTACCTTAGAAAAATGGCGATTGACGGCTTTGTTATTCATCTTGATACCTCCGATGTTCGAGAGCTTGTGCGACTTCTTAGGGTTACGAGCAACAGCTTAAACCAACTTACAAAACGTGTGCATGAGACCGGGAGGATTTACGGCGAGGATATCGAGGATTTAAAGAAAAGCTATGACAAGATGTGGGGCGTTGCGGAGGAGATTATGGAACGGCTTGCGGGGGTTTGAAAGCTCAAAATAACAATCTCATCAATAACAAATTCTTGTTATTTTCCATCAAACTCTATATTTATCGTAAGTTGCGGAAGCGCTGTTGATCATGTAATTTGTTGGTTTTAAGTTCTCTGTATTTTTTCATAAACCCCATGAGGGCAAAAACAATGGAAAAAGAAAGTTAAATCATTGCAATGGTATACTGCTTGTAATGGTGAGATTTAACTGAATTATAAAAAGTGCAACAGCCGAGTCTTTATATTCAAGCCACGGCTGTTGCATATTGTATTGTTTTTATGCTTGCATTTAAAAAATTATATTTTTAACCTCAGAGAGTTCCGGGATTGATGGAATACCTCCATGCTTCCGTGTGGAAAGGCTTGCAACTGTTGAAGAGAATTTTGCCACATCTAAAAGCTCTTTTTCGGTAAGGCTACTTAATTCTTTTCCGAGCGTTAATACTTTATAAAATGCGCTTCCGCCACAAATATCTCCTGCCCCCGTTGTGTCAATCGTAACAACGGGATAGGGAGCGGAAAAGGCTTTTGCCTCTTTTGTCATAGCAATGCAACCCTTTGGGCCTAAAGTCAACAATACAAGCGAGACCCCGTATTGTTCTAATATTATCTTTGCGCCCTCATCGGGGGAACAGTCGAACAAGAATTCAACCTCTTCGTCGCTGATTTTAACGAAATCAGCTTGTTTTATGCCCCATTTCATCTGTTCTTTCGCAACGGATAAATCGTCCCAAAGCGGTATGCGCAAATTAGGGTCAAATGTAATAATCTTGTGCTTGCTCTTTGCGTATTCAACCGTTTGTTGTGTCGTTTCTCTCATAGGCGAGGTGGTTAAAGACAAGCTTCCGAAATGTAATGCTTTTGCCCTATCTATAATCGAAAGGTCAATCTCATCAAATTTCAGTTGAGTGTCTGCACCGGGTTTTCTCGAAAAAGAAAACGACCTGTCCCCTCGTTCATCAAACGTAACAAAAGCCAACGTTGTAAAGAATTTATCATCAAATACAACACCGTTTGCGTCTATTCCGGCGTTGCTTAAAGTCTTGACAAGCAGATGCCCGAAAGTGTCGTTTCCGACTTTGCCAATAAACGCAGTATTTTTACCGTATTTCGTTAATACGCTGAGAAAGTTTGCAGGAGCACCTCCGGGAATTGCTTGCATTAGTGGATATCCCTCGTTGTCTGTAGATTTTTGTGCAAAATCTACAAGCAGTTCGCCTATTGCAACAACATCAATCATAACTGTTTCTTCTCTCCTAACTATGGTGCTTTGGGGTATTCATTACATAACAATCTGTAGGGTGGTTCGTCCTCGTCGATTTTTGGGAAACGTCCTATATCTTTTAAAAACCTGTTGTCGGTGTTGTCATCGTTACATTGGCTTACCTCTCCGAGAAGCACGTCTCCGCTACCCTGCTCCACAGAAAAATCGTGGTATAAATAGGGTTGTATAGCTATGCTTTCGCCGGGACGCAACGTGACTTTTGTTCCGGCCGGTACTACAAGTTCTCGACCGTCCATGTAAACATGAACATCAGAATTTTCGTCGAGTTTCTCGTCTTTGGTAGAGTTATAAACCGTTATAAAAACGTTTCCGCCACCTCGGTTGATTATATCTTCCATTTTATACCAATGAAAGTGCATTGGCGAATACTGCCCCTCTTTTAAAAAGAGTAGCTTTTCGGCATACGGTTTTTTGTATTTATCCTGCATTTTAAGATTACCGTTACGCAACGTTATAAGGGAAAATCCAACCTTGTCAAAATCGCCCATTCCGTAGTCAGTTATATCCCAACCCAACATATTATCTCTGACTTCATCATAGTCATGCCCTTTGTCGTTCCATTCTTGTGGAGTGAAATGGCAAAATGGTGGCAACGCAAAGCTGTATTTTTGTGCCATGCTTTCAAGCTGTTTCAGCGCATTGTTTATCTCACTGCGTTTCATAGTTACCTCCGTATTCGGTATGTGTTTTTTAAAGCTTGATTTTTTATAGGCGACAGCAATTTCTGCTGCCGCCTTGCTTTAAATAGTTAATTAAATAAAATTAGTCAAGCAAAGCCAAACGGTCGGGGTCATCTGCAAATACTTCTTCGATGTTTGCTTTGGTTACAGCTTGAGGGGGAAGTTCATAAACGCCAACTTCTATAACGCCGTTATCAACCATTGTGCTAAACTCGGGAAGTTCTTCGCCGGCTTGCATAGCTTTTATAACTTCAACTGTTTTTCCAACTAGGTCACCTGTCGGTTTTGCAACTGTTGAATATTGTCTTCCATCCCAAATCCATTCTATAGTTTCGTTTTCTGCATCAAGTCCCGATGTTACCGGCAACGGTTGTCCGGCTTGTTCGCAAGAAGTGATGATTGCGCGCGCAATTCCGTCGTTAGGAGCAAGAGCACCATGTATTTCTTTATCAGAATAGAAGCCCGAGATTAGCGAGTCCATGCGAGCTTGTGCTTTAGAGTTGTCCCAATCTGCTGTTGCGCATTGTGTGAAGTCTGTTTGACCCGACACAACAACGATGTTACCTGCATCTATTTCCGGTTGGAGAACGCTCATAGCGCCTTCAAAGAAGTTTGGAGCATTGGGGTCGGCGGGGCCGCCACCAAAGAGTTCTATGTTGTACGGACCTTCGCCTTTTTGTTCAGCAAGACCGGCAAGAAGAGCTTCGCCTTGTGTAACTCCGGTTTGGAACGAACCAAATTGAACTACTGCATCAACGCCGGATGTGTTTTCTATCAAACGGTCGTAACCGATTACAGCAATTCCCGCTTCTTTAGCTTGCTCCAAAACTGTTCCGAGTTGTGTTCCATCGATAGGACCTACAACTATAACTTCAGCACCATTTTGTATCATTGATTCAATTTGCTGTTGTTGTTGGGGAACTTCGTTGTCTGCGGCTTGAACGATTACTTCAAAACCTTCAGCTTCGAGTTGTTCTTTGAACATAACTTCGGCTTCTTTCCAGTTTTGGGTTCCGAGCCACGGCAACGATACGCCGATAGTTGCATCAGCCGCAAAACCTGTGGAGCTTGTTTCTTCTGTGGTTTCTGTGGTTGTCGAGGGGGTTTCGGTTGTTTCTTCTGTTCTGCCTGTGCCACAAGCGGTTAATGCAAGCGACATAACGAGCAACAATACGAGTAGTGTTTTTTTCATTTTTTTCTCCTTTTAACGTCTTTCGACTAATATATAAGGTCAAACGGCTGTTTTCGTCTCCGTTTGATTACCTTCTTTTTTAGTTCCCTCTCGTGAGGGGAATAACCGTGCTGTTATCGAAGCTCTTCCTTGATTTTTGTTATATACATCAAAAGCAACAGCTATTAACAGAACAAGACCTTTTATAACCTGTGTGCGGTCGGCACCAACTCCCATTAGCATAAGTCCGTTGTTCAAAACGGCCATAACAAGTCCGCCAATCATTGTTGCGGGAACCGAGCCTATTCCTCCGGCTACCGCCGCTCCACCTATGAATACCGAGGATATGGCATCAAGTTCCCAACCCGTTCCGTCTGAAGGTCCTGCTGCAGTTGAACGCCCAACAAACATTATTCCGGCAAGAGCCGCAAGGAACGACATGTTTGCCATTGTAAAAAAGTATGTTCTTTGAACGTTTACGCCGGATAACGATGCGGCGCTTTTGTTTCCTCCGACTGCATAGATATGACGTCCGAGTTTTGTGCGTGTCGTCAAGGTATGGTATATGATAACAAGCATGACAAGAATTACGCCGGGAACGGGGAACGAAGTTCCAACTCGACCTGTTCCGAAAAGCCATGTTAAATACGCAACAACTGCGGATATTATAACTATGCGTACAACTACGGGCCACAAAGGTTGTTTTTCTGTTGCGATTTTATTTGTGTTGCGATAGGATTTTAATTGTGTGAAAACTATGGCAAAAATCCCAATTAGTCCGAGAAGCAACGTTGAATTGTTCATGCCGGTGAACGATGGACCCCATTCGGGAAGATGACCTGCGCCGAAAAACTCCAACTGTTCCGGAACAGGAACCGAGATAGATTCGGATATCCAGATAACTCCGCCTCTAAAGATCATCATGCCGCCCAAAGTTGTTATAAACCCCGGTATTCCGAGTTTTGCTACCCAAAATCCATGCCAACAACCTATCAAAATTCCTATGCCTAAGCCGATAATAATAGCAAGCCACCAAGGTAGATTGAAACGGTCTGCCATAATCGCAAGCGTCATAGAGGAAAAGGCGGCGACAGAACCAACCGAAAGATCTATATGTCCAATAACTATAACCATCAACATTCCTATTGCAAGAACAAGGACATAAGCGTTACCGGAAATAAGGTTTTGGAAGTTTGACGATGTTACCATGAGACCACCCGTCATCACCTGGAAAAATATAATCAATACTACAAGAGCGAGAACCATTGTAAATTGTTTGGGTTCTCCACCTAGTATCTGTTTTAGTGTTTTCATGTTTTTACGCCCCTTTTAAATCTTTTTTTGTGTTTGACGTGGTTGTCATCAATCGCATCAACGACTCTTGGCTTGCTTCATTTTTGGGTAAACAACCCGTTATAGAACCCTCGCAGATAGTATAGACTCTATCAGACATTCCCAAAAGTTCGGGAAGTTCCGACGATATTAAGATAACCGCCTTGCCCTCGTCCGCAACTTTATGTATAAGTTTATATATTTCGTATTTCGCTCCGACATCTATTCCCCTTGTCGGTTCGTCGAGAATTAGAAGCTGTGGGTGGGTAAACAACCATTTTGCAAGAACTACCTTTTGTTGGTTTCCACCCGAAAGTGTTGTTACAACGTTGTCAATGTCCTGTGTTTTTATCCCGAGTTCAATCTTTAATTGTTCCGCTACTTGCAGTTCTTTATCAAAATCAAGCAACATTCCGTTTTTAATTTCGTCGAGATTGGCGGAAACAATCGTCTTTTTAATGCTGTCTATTAAGTTTAATCCCAAAGTTTTTCTGTCTTCGGGAACATAAGCCAAACCTTGTTCAATTGCACTTTCGACGGTTGGAACTTTTATTTCTTTACCATGCAAAAAAAGTTTGCCCCCACGGAAGACACCGTAGTTTTGACCAAATATAGAGCGCATAAGCTCTGTTCGCCCTGCCCCGACAAGTCCCGCAAAACCAACAATTTCACCCGCTTTTACCTCGAAGCTTGAGTTTTTGCAGATTATCCTTCCCGTAATGTTAGGGTCTTCGACCACCCAGTCTTTAACCTCGAAAATTACCTCGCCCGTTTTCGACTCATGTGGGGGGTAACGATTTTCTATCGAACGCCCAACCATCGAGCTTATTATTCTGTCTTCGTCAACTTGACCCGCTACAACAGCGTAGGTTTCAACAGTTTGACCGTCTCGAATAACTGTAACAGCATCGGAAATCGCCGCAATTTCATTAAGTTTGTGGGAAATCATTATGCTTGTTATGCCTTTGCTTTTTAAATCCAAAATCAAGTTTAACAAATTTTTAGAATCTGTTTCGTTAAGTGCCGACGTTGGCTCGTCCAAAATAAGAAGCTTAACGTTTTTAGAAAGTGCTTTCGCAATTTCAACCATCTGTTGTTGTCCAACACCTAAGTTTTTAATTTGGGTATCGGGGGAGATTTCAAGCCCGACTAATTCAAGCAACTCAATAGTTCGCCGTCTTGTTTCGTTCCAATCGATAAGGCCTTGTTTAATTATCTCGTTGCCCATAAAGATGTTTTCCATAACCGAAAGCTCGGGTATCATCGTTAGCTCTTGGTGTATTATAACGATGCCTGTGTTCTCGGAATCTTTGATATTGCGAAACTGCATCTCTTTTTCGGCAAAAATAATCTTTCCACTATAAGTACCATAGGGGTAAACGCCTGAAAGAACTTTCATCAATGTTGATTTTCCTGCACCGTTTTCTCCACAAATCGAGTGGATTTCGCCTTGATGCACCTCGAAAGTAACATCATCAAGCGCCCTTACTCCCGGGAAAATTTTTGTTATTCCCTGCATCTGAAGAATATAAGGTTTCTCCATCATTATCCTCCTTGTTAATTAAATATATATAAGTTTTAAACACATAGATCTTGTTTATTACTGAAAAACAGGGTGGGAGTTCGCAAAACTTGTTCTGTTGCGCCGGCGGCAGCTCCGTATAACGTTGGGTCGATAGTAAGACCGCTTATTTCAATAGTTACCTTTTCTTTTAAATCGGATAAAACTCTCTCGTCGATAACTTTTTGTATAGTGGGCAACAAAAGGTCGCCACCTTGTGCCATAATATCGCCTATAACTATAACATCGGGATTGTATGCGTTTATCAAAAGGACACAGCCATAGGCTAAATGTCTTGCTGTGTATTCCACAACCTCTAATGCTTTTTGATCTCCGTTTCGAGCACGAGAGAAAAGCACTGCACATAGTTCCTTGTTATCGCTTTTTTCATCAAGAAATATTTCGGGTAGTCTTTCCCTTGCTTGATTTAGCATAGCCGGAACCGAGGTATACAGTTCCAAACATCCATAATTTCCGCAATCGCACGGTTTGCCGTTTACATCTATGCTTATGTGCCCGATTTCACAAGATGCGCCTTGTGAACCCAAAAGCAGATTACCATTTTCTATTACGCCCGAGCCAACTCCGTCGCCGACATATAAATATGCCAAAGTAGAGATTGAGTTGTCGCGTTCCCCAAACCACCATGTTGCCAATGCTCCGGCGTTTGCATCGTGTTCTATAAATACGGGAACAGAAAAAGCTGAGGAAAATTCCTTTATAAAATTAACATCGTACCAATCTGTCATCTGAGATATAATGGCTATTCGCCCTTCTTCACGTAGGTACGGACCCGGAACAGCAAGCCCTATAGCAACGATATCGGGGTTGTTATTTAACTCGTTTTGGATCTGTGCTTTTATTTTGCTTATAACTTCATATTTGTTTTCTTTAGTTGAATAGGAGGTTTGTTTTTGCGAATATAGCTTGCCTCTTATGTCAAACACACCAACTGCAAAAACGTTTCTCGCAAATTTTACCCCCAAAACCTTATACTTATCGGCGTTTAATGTTAACCCAATAGCACGTCTGTTTCCAAAACCGCCTATGCTCCCCGACTCCGAGACAACACCCATTTCGATTAATGTTGCGATTATTTTGGTTATCGCCGCTTGGGTCAACCCTGTTAGCCTTGCAATCTCAGCTCGTGTGCATATTTCGTTTTTTTGTAATATCTTTATTATTGCAGAACGGTTCATTTCGGTTAAGTCTGTATTGTTATTTCCTGTTATTCCTTGCATTCAATTCTCCTTAATGTATTATCGATGTTTATTCATTAACTGCGTTAATTATAAAACTCTCTTATGTAATTAGTCAAGTGTTTTTTGTGCAAATTTCATGATTTTGTAATGATACACAACTAATTTGTAGGATTTTTGTGCATAATGGTAAAATCAAAAACGAATTTGTATATATAAAGGCTTAAACAATAAACTAAATGTTACAGTTTAATGGTGAATTGCTATTAAAAGTTTGTTTTATATAAATAGTAAACTTTTGAGAATTTTAAACTTAAACAATCGAAACGGCAAAAATAGAATGTGCAAAAAAACTTTTTAATGAGATTTCAACCGATAATATTAGATATCATAACGTAACGGATTACAAAAATCTTTTAGATGTTATGGAAACGATAATGTAAAAATTAAAAATTAATATTACAAGCAAAAAACACGTTTAGGGTAAATCACCTTAAACGTGTTTTTATATTTTGGAGGTGTTAATATCGCTACCACAAGACTAATTTCAATGCACCACAACAAAGGCAAAAGCATAGCCGACTGCCTTATTGATCGCACCGACTACGCCACAAATCCCGACAAAACAAACGGCGGTGAACTTGTCACAGCGTATGAGTGCGACCGCAGAACAGCCTCCGCCGAGTTCCTGCTTTCCAAACGTCAATACAACGATATAACGGGGCGCAAACAACGAAGCAACGTTATCGCCTACCAGATACGCCAGAGCTTTAAACCGGGGGAAATATCGCCGGAACTTGCGAACAAAATCGGGTATGAATTGGGGCTTAGTTTCACCAAAGGCAACCACGCCTTTATCGTCGCAACCCATATCGACAAAGCGCACATTCACAACCACATTATCTTTAATTCAACAACGCTTGACTGCACCAAAAAGTTTCGAGATTTTCTCGGAAGCGGAAAAGCTATCGCCAAAATCTCCGATCGAATATGTCTTGAAAACCGACTATCAATAATCGAAAACCCCAAGCGAAAAGGACA
>CAYJJR010000093.1:0-8550 GCA_964370565.1 uncultured Oscillospiraceae bacterium
TACGTTTATGGGATTTTCCGGCGTTGTCGAAAACATTTTTAACTAGGAAGGGGTAATTTAAAACATGAACGATCCTATTATAAGCGCAATTTTAGTTTTATTAATAGTCGGCGTTGTTTCGGCGATTGTTTTGGTCATAGCGTCCAAATTCCTTTTTGTCCCCAACGACGAGAGGGTTGACAAACTCGTCGAAGTTCTCCCCTCCGCTAACTGCGGAGCTTGCGGTTATGCAGGTTGCACAGACTATGCCGTCGCCGTTTCGGCGGGCACCGCCGAGCTTGGTCTTTGTACCCCCGGCGGCAACAGCGTGTCGGCGGCAATGGCAGAGATTATGGGTGTTCCACCCGTAAGCGTCGAGGCGAAAAGCGCCGTTGTACGTTGTAGGGGAAGCCTTGACGCAACAACAGATAAATATGAATACGCCGGCGTTAAAAACTGTGCTGGCGCTGCGATGCTCTTTAAAGGAAGCTCGGCTTGCCCTTATGGTTGTCTTGGCTACGGCGACTGTAAAACGGTTTGTGCTTTTGACGCGATAGTGGTTGAAAACGGCGTTGCGGTCATAGACAAACAAAACTGTACCGGTTGCGGAATGTGTTCAAAGGTATGTCCGAAAGGCATTATCGAGATAAGGCCGATGAAAGAAACCGCCGTTGTTCTTTGCGTTAACGCCGACAAAGGCGCTTTGACGCGAAAAACCTGTTCAAACGGTTGCATAGGTTGTACAAAATGCTTTAGGGTTTGCGAGTTTGGCGCGGTTACTATGAAAGACAACTTCGCCTACATCGACCATGAAAAATGCACAGGTTGCGACAAATGCGTAGCCGGTTGCCCGACAAAGGCCATAGGCGAGATGGTTGTAAGGGCGTAGATATCTAAGCGTAGGGAACGACGCCCTCGTCGTTCCGCAATTTATTAGTAGGGATAGGGCTTGTCACTGTCCGAAATGGTAGTGTATTTACTGTTTTTCGGACAACCCTTTGGGTTGTCGTACAGTCGCAAGGGTTGTCCCTACATTTGTTTGTATTTTTATGCAAAGAAATTATGTTTCGTCATAGCCTTTTCTTGCTTATATTTCATCTTTAGAAAGTTGTTTATTATGAAAATATATTGGCATAACGGCTGTAAAAATATTATTGGTAAAAATGTGTTGAATTTTAGAAAGCAAAGAGGGTTAACACAAAAGCAACTTGCGGAAAAGTTGCAACTCATGGGATATGAGTTTTCCGATTTAACAATTTTAAGAATAGAGAACGGAACAAGGTTTGTTCCCGACTATGAAGTTAAAGCACTTTCAATCGTTTTTAACGTAACATATGAAATGTTGTTTGATTAATGCATAGGACAAGCAGAGATAGTTCAACTACTTCATAGTGCAAATTGTATAAAATTTGCTATAAATTTTCGTTGTTTGACACAAAATCTTTTAATGTGATATAATAGCATGTATTTCAAAATTAAAGGAGAGAAAACAATGAAAAAACTATTAGTACTATTTTTGGCTTTACTTGTCTGCTTTGCTTTCGTGGCTTGCGGAGACGACACGTCGTATGAAGGCGACACAACATACGAAGAGGGTTCTTCAGATGAGCCAACCGTTTCCGACTACATCGAAGCAAACCACGAAGGTTTGTTGGGTGTACACGATGTTGAATCCGAAGGAATGACGCAAGAAATCGTCGAAGATGACGGTTCATTGGTGTTTAAGCTTACGTTTATCGACCAACTTCCCGACCCCGAAGCAACAAGACCGTTGATTGAAGAAACCATGTCGGCGAACTCTTCGATATATCAAAGCAACTTTGAAAGCTTGAAAAATATTATTCCGAGCGCAAAATCGATAATCATTGCGTATTATAACGCAGACGGCGAACTAATTGTCTATGCTGAATACGCCGGTGTCGCCGCCGCTTATGGAGACGAATCGGTCACCACTATCGAAGCGTTTATAGAATATAACAGAGAATATTTTCTAAGCAACCGTAGCGCCGAAGAAATAGCTATAGTAGACCTTGATTTCTTTGAGGTTGACAACTATCTTGTCTATCAGTACACCTTTATCAACGAACTTGCCGACAACAACGCAATGATAGAAACTGTTGAAACCACCGATCCTTCGTATGACCAGTACTATCAAGGATTGCTTGAAAGCCTTAGAGTATACGTTCCCGAAGCGGAAGGTATCGCAATTGAATATTTCACAAACACGGGCGAGTTTTTAACTGCAATCGAATATAACTAATTTTAAGTTAATGTGGTTTTACAAAGAACATTAATTAATTGAACAAACACAGAAATCCCCCGCCAATGGCGGGGGATTTCTGTGTTTCCGGGGTATCAAAAAGGTATACTCTAAAAAATGGTGCACAAAAACGGAATATAATCTCCGCCTTGTGGCGGAGCTATTAAATCTAACGTATATAAAACGCGCTTGTAAGTAACATATATTCGCCGTCCACAAGATTAAACGTTGCGGACATTGTATAATGTTCGTGTCGAAGATTTGTAACCCAAACATCAAATTCATAAAGGGTGTACCTCGCGTCTTTGGAAAGAAACTCGAGTTCCATTGGTTGTGTTGGGTACGCTTGTTGCATCAATTCATAGCTTATCGGAACGTCTGAGCCATAAAGCTTTGCGCATTGCTCGGGGCCATATGCCTCGACCATGACAATCTTGGCGTCGTCTGCCCAGATGTTGCCTTGCACATAGTGTTCCCCTTGTTGCACCTTTGCGTCGAAATCATCAAACATCGTGTCATAGTTCTCAAAATAGTATATAAACGGATATTCGGTGTCCTCAAGGACATAGTCGACCACAGCCGACGAGGTTACATATCGTGATGTTCCACCGTCGCCGACAAGTTGTTTTAGCTCGGCGTTTGTCTCGCGTATAAGCGAAATCGCCTCCAGAGGGATGTCGAAACCGGCGGCTTCGGTGTAATCGGCGGTTGTGCAACCCGAAACAACGACCAACACGGTAGCGATTACAAAAAATTTTACGATTAATTTTTTCAAAACAACTTTCCTTTCACATATAAACTTCGTTTTAGGCGAAACTTCTCGTTGAGTTAAGTTTTATTATCATAATAATTTTACATTACATTTATTAAAAAGTCTATAATATAGAATGTCGGTTTTATAAAATCGTTGAAATTAAAAAATAAAAACTATGTTAACAGATACAACATATCTATAAATACTATATAAGACGTAATTTTTCAAAAAGCCCACGTTAATTTACAGGCTTTTTGCGGTTTATCTGTGTGACGACGTGGAGAGTTTCTCAATGAATTATATAAAGTTATTTATCTTTGTGTACAAAGATTTTTGAATCAAGCAAAAATGGTTACAATTTAATAAAAATTTCTTTACAAAATTTTAATATTGACCCGTTCCGACGTAATAATTTTTTAACAACTGTTATGCTATAATAGCTACGTTACACTAATGGGGAGGAACCAAATGAGAAAAGTTATTGTCTATATAGCAACAAGTCTCGATGGATACATAGCGGATGTAAACGGTGGTGTGGGTTGGCTTACGGGTGACGGAAGCGAAAGCGAAAACGTCGGAAGCTATCCTGAGTTTATAAAATCTGTCGATACGGTTATATTGGGACACAAAACTTATCATCAAATTGTAACAGAGCTTTCGCCCGAGGTTTGGGTATACGCCGACATGACAAGTTACGTAATGACACACAAAAAACTTGACGACAAACAAGGCATCTTTTTCACCGACATCGATCTTAAACAGCTTATAAAAAAGCTTAAATCCGAAAGCGGTAAGGATATTTGGATCTGTGGTGGGGCGTCTTTGGTCAACGCTTGTGTCGAACAAGATCTTGCCGACGAATACACAATATCTATAATTCCCACAATATTGGGGGGCGGCACAAGGTTGTTCGACCAACAAAAGACCGAAAAACCTTTAAAGCTTAAATCGTCTGTGACATACAACGGCATAGTCGAAAATACCTATGTCAAACGTGACTAGACAAATTAACAAAATAAAAAACAAGTAGGTTTTCGCTAAGCCTACTTGTTTTTTATACAAAATAATCCGATTTGAATTAAACAGGTTTTACCCTTTAACCTCGCCCGACATGGGCGGAGCGGACTGTTCAAGCCCCGCAAAGATGTCGGAAATCTCCCCCGCTACCGTTTGATCAATTGTATATCTGCCGTCGCCGACCATGGCGATGTTAAGCTGTGGAATTACATACATGTCTATCGTTGTTTCGTCTGAAAGTTTTGCTTTTAATAGATATGATTTTCCGTCGCTTTGAGCAGACGCAATGTTTTGATAATCGGCGTCTTGAAGCTGTGCCGGTTGCGACAACGCTATCTTGTCGAGAAGATCTTTTGCCGTAGCCGCGTCAAGACTTTTAAGCGAATTTATCCCCATGTGGTCATAGATATCTATCTGTTCGACGTTGTTTGAAAAATCCGCCGCCGTAAAATAGTTCGCAAGGTCAAGGTTAGAGTCGTCGGAATTTGCAACGCTTTGGTAGATAGAAAGCTTGTCCCCTTGTTCAACGATAATTCGGTATGTGTTGTCATATCCGTCTATCGCATAAAGTTTTGCGCCTTTGTCAAGGTTTGAATAGAGGTTTTCGGTATACTGGTCCTCGGTCCATTCGTTTGCGGATTTTGTAAGTTCGCCCAACATATCGCCTTTTACAAAGCTTGAGGCGTTATCCTCTGTAACGTCCGAATGGTACGCAAAACGCAATCCGTCAAGGTTAAGGAAGTTCCTAACCGTTCCCATGCTCGAGGCGGGCGGAGTCGGCTGTTCGGTCGGCTGTTCCTCTATAACAGTATCTTGGTCGATTTCAAGCTCGGGAGCCGGTTCCGGCTCGCTCATAAACAAGCTACAACCTGTAAACATCGCAAGAACGACGACTATCGTAAGAATGAGTTTAATCTTTGTCATTTTATTTTTTATTCCTTTCAACTTTAACCGTTAAAACTTGTCAGTTACAACTTTCAGTTGCAACATATATAACCGAGTTTTTTGCGATTGGTTAGGGTAATTTTTTGGCTTGACTTATACTTTATTGTTAGCGAAAAAAATAAAAATATTATAAAAACTAAAATAGTTGTTATTTATGGACAACGATATATCGGTGTGTTAAGATATATTAAGTATATATTTATTACAATTAAAAATTAATTTAAAACGAGGGATTAGTTATGAAAAAGTTAAACATCTCGATTATGGCTACCGGCATGATAGCCGAGTTAATGGCGCAAACGCTTGTCAAGATGGACGAGGTAAACTGTCGCGCAATAGGTTCGCGAGACGAGAAAAAAGCACAAGAGTTTGCAAAAAAATATGGCTTTGAAACGTCGTTCGGTTCATATCAACAACTAGTAGACGACAGCGAAACAGACGCAATTTACATAGCAACCCCCCACAACCACCACTATGAAAACGCCCTTTTGTGTTTAAATGCCGGAAAACATGTGCTTTGCGAAAAGTCGTTTACGGTAAACGCAAAACAAGCAAAAGAACTTTTTGACTTAGCAAAAAGTAAAAACCTCTTTATAATGGAAGCTGTTTGGACAAGGTTTATGCCGTCGATTAAAAAAATTCGCGAGATAATAGACAGCGGACAGCTTGGAAAACCTCAATATCTTACCGTTAGTTTTACCCAACCTATAAGCCACATAAAAAGGCTAACCGATAAAAATCTTGCGGGCGGAGCGCTTCTCGACCTTGGGATATATCCGATAACGTTGGCTTCGGCGCTTTTGGGCTCCGACTTTGAATGTGTCGGAAGTTCCGCAAAACTTGTTGACGGCGTCGATTTCCAAAGCTGTTATCTCATGAAATACCCCGACGGTAAACACGCAATACTTAACAGTTGTTTAAGCGGCGTGGACAACAATAAAGCTTCTGTTTGTTGCGAAAACGGATATATCGAGATCGAAGAGTTTTGGCACCCCGAAACATTCACTGTTTACAGCAAAAAACAAGGGGAAGCCATAACTTCAAAACGCTACGACATGCCGTTTGATATCTCGGGATATGAATACGAAGTTCGCGCGATGGTAAACGCTATCAACAACGGCAAGATCGAATGTGAAGAGATGTCACACGCCGAGACGTTGAGAATTATGCAACTTATGGACGGCATGAGAAAAGATTGGGGACAGGTATATCCTTTTGAATAGCAACAAAGAGCAAGGCGGCGTTTGCTATATATTCGGTGCGCTTGAAACCCACGTTAAGATACAAAAAACAAAAAACGACATAGTAATTGCGGCGGACGGCGGATATCAAGTGGCAAAAGCCAACGGCATCTCCCCCGACGTTGTGCTTGGCGATTTCGACTCACTGGGGTTTGTTCCAACGTCGGAAAACACCGAGGTTTTCCCCGTCAAAAAAAATGACACCGACGTTATGTTGGCGGTTAAAAAAGGATTTGAAAAAGGCTTTAAGCTTTTTAAAATCTTTGGCGCGGTTGGTGGACGTACAGACCACACCGTCGCAAACATACAAACACTTTGTTACATTGCAAAGCAAGGCGGTCGCGGTTTTCTTATAAACGGCGACGAGACGTTAACCGTTATAAAAGACGGCGAGTTTCTGCTTGATAACGACGAAATCAAAGCCGGCAAAACCGGCAAAACCGTGTCGGTTTTTGCGGTTTGCACAGAGGCAAAAGGCGTTGACCTTGAAGGACTTGAGTATGTCGTCCAAAACCACACCCTTTCGCCACAGTTTCCGTTGGGCATAAGCAATGTTTGGGCAGGAAAAAGCGCAAAGATTTCGGTTAAAGACGGATATCTTTTGATAGTTTTGTCCCCTGTTGAACAAAAGAAGTGACGTTTTAGTTAGGAGAGATAATTTGGAGACGCGTTCCGAGATATTACAAAACAGCCTAGAGTTTTTCTATAACAAAAGTTACAGCTTTTTTAGCGACAGCACGTTGCTTTCGCGTTTTGCGCCGATTAAAAAAAACAGCGTAATGTTGGAACTTTGCAGCGGTTGCGGATATATCGCGTTTGAGATTGCGGACAAGGGTCTTTGCAAACAGATAACCACCGTCGAGATTATGCCTCAGGCGGTTGAGCTTCAAAACAAGACAATCGCCCACAATTCGCTTGAAAACTTCACTGCGATAAACTGTGACTTAAAAGATTACAACGCAAAATATAAGGTGGATTGCGTTGTTTGCAATCCACCTTACTTTAAAATGGGCAGCGGCTTTTGTTCCCCAAAAGAGATAAAAGCCGCCGCGCGACATGAGGTTATGTGTAACTTTGACGACGTCGTTTCGGCGGCAAAAAGAAACCTTAAAACGGGCGGAAGTTTCACATTTTCGATGGTTCCGACAAGGTTAAACGATGTGTTTGAAACGTTGCATAAAAACCGTATGCGCATAAAACGACTTGGGTTTTGTCGCCACAAACCGCTTGAAGCGCCGTGGCTTATGCTTGTTGACGCGCGTTATGAACGCAATTGTGAAACAGAGATTTTAGAGGATATTTTTTTCTAACCTTGCTCGCTAGGCTTTACAAACTTATAACAATATTCCGCGTGGTCGTTCATAATTCCGACCGCTTCGAGATATGAAAAACATGTTACCGAACCCATAAACTTGAAACCGCGTTTCTTAAGATCTTTTGAAACGGCATCCGAAAGGGCGTTTGTTGTGGTTACTCCGTCAAACGGATTATATACAACTTTATGGTCGGTAAATTCCCAAAGGTAGTTTGAAAAACTGCCTTTTTCTTTTACAACGTTTAGATATGCCTTGGCGTTTTGTATCGTCGCGACTATCTTCGCCCTGTTTCGGACGATGTCGGGATTGTTCGCAAGCTGTTCTATCTTTTGCTCGTCATACTGTGCAATCTTTTCGGCGTCAAAGTTATCAAAAGCTTTTCTGAAAGCTTCGCGCTTTTTAAGTATCAACAACCAAGATAAACCACAATGGAAACTTTCGAGAATAAACATCTCGAAAAGATGTTTATCGTCTTTCGACGCTTCGCCCCATTCGTTGTCGTGATATTGTTGGTATATCTCTGATTTTTCGAGATTTGGCCATTCACATCGTTTCATGTTATAAACAATCCTTACCTTCGGTGATTATTTGGGAAATACTATGGTGCAAAACCATAGTATTTCTTGTGTTTTAAGCTACATCTAATATATGTAATCCGCAGTGTAAATTTTTTTATAGAAACGTTTTTTGTCAGGGGTCTAGGGGGAGTTTCGATTCTCCCCCTTTGACCCCCGACACCCCCAAAACCCCCTCAACGATTTAGGGCGACACACGCCCTAAAAACCCGCTCCGCTTTTTGCGCTTTATAATCTGTATACTGCAAAAAGCTTGATTAGCAGTTCTTTTTTTGAAATCATATTTTCAAAACTTTTTTTGCTTTTTGGGGGTCTAGAGTAGGGGCGGATACGCCAACTAAAGTTGGCTTCTTTTTATCCGCCCGCTTCAATGAAAAGCTAAAATTGAAAAACTGTTAAATCAGTCGCGTTAGCGACACCTTAACTATTAACTATTAACTATCAACTATCAACTATCAACTAT
>CAYJJR010000094.1:0-8484 GCA_964370565.1 uncultured Oscillospiraceae bacterium
GTTGAGAGGGTTTTGGGGGTGTCGGGGGACAAAGGGGGAGAGTCGAAACTCCCCCGCCCCAAAACAATTATAAAGGGGCGTTATGTCCACCTGACAAAAAAACATTTTCCTTAAAATTTAACACTACGGATTATTTATATTATTCGCTTTTTAATCTCTGTTTCGATAGCTTTAGCCGATTGAAGGATTTTATCGTAGTCTTTGCCTTCGACCATTATTCTAATAAGCGGTTCTGTTCCCGAAACACGAACCAAAACGCGCCCCGTTTCAAACAGTTCTTGTTGTTCCGCTTCGATAAAGCCTTCTAGTTCTTCGTCCTCTTTAAACCTTTTCTTTTGTTCTTTGTTTGCGGTAACGTTAATCATAACTTGTGGATATTTTTCTATTTGTCCGAAAAGTTCAGAAGCTTTCACGCCGCTTTCTTTGAGAACCTCCAAAAGAAGTGCCGCCGTAAGTTCGCCGTCCCCCGTTGTTGCGTGGTTAAGCGATATGACGTGTCCCGATTGTTCGCCACCTATGACATAGTTTCCGCGGAGCATCTCTTCCAAAACATAACGGTCTCCGACCGATGTTCTTTTGGTTATAATATCATTTTTTTTGCAAAAATCAATAAACCCTAGGTTTGACATTACGGTAACGACAACGGTATTCTTGTTAAGTTCACCCTTTTGCTTCAAGCTTTTTGCAAATACCCCTATTATCTTGTCGCCGTCAATCTCGTTTCCGAGCTCGTCCACCGCAAGACATCTGTCAGCGTCGCCGTCAAACGAAATTCCAATATCGGATTTGGTTCTCAAAACCTCATTTTTCACGTTATCAAGGTGGGTTGAGCCCACGCCTTTGTTTATATTTTTGCCGTCCGGTTCTGTTCCGATGTATGTTGCCTCTACGTTTAACCTGTCAAACAACATTCTTGCGGTTTCATACGCCGCGCCGTTTGCACAGTCGAACACAACCTTCATGCCCGATATATCTTGTTTGATACAAGAAGTAAGGTAATCGACATAATCTTTTACCGCCGTTTTATTTTTTACTATTGACCCTATGTCACCGTGGGTTTTAAGTTCAATTTCGTCCGCGCGATTAAGTATATAGTCCTCTATCTCGTTTTCTATATTGTCCGGAAGTTTAAAACCGGTTCCGTTAATTAATTTAATTCCGTTAAATTCTACGGGATTATGTGAAGCCGAGATGACAATTCCGGCATCAGCGTTATATTTTTTAACAAGGTGTGCTACAGCAGGAGTTGGAACAACGCCAAGAAGCACACAGTCCGCACCGACCGAGCATATGCCAGCAGCAAGCACGCTTTCAAGCATATCGCCCGAAATCCTTGTGTCTTTTCCGATAATTATCTTTGCTTTGTGCGAAGTGTGCCTTGTCAAAACATAAGCCGCTGCACGTCCTATTTTTATCGCAAGTTCACATGAAAGTTCGCTATTTGCAATTCCTCTTACTCCATCTGTACCGAAAAATTTTCCCATCTTTATATCCTTAAACCTTTCAATTAAATAAACTTTGTTGGTTGTTTTCCCCGTTTGTTTCGCTTTGATTTAGTTCAATTCCAAGATGACTATACGCCATAGGCGTCACGCAACGTCCACGCGGCGTCCTTGTTAAAAACCCAATCTGCATAAGATACGGCTCGCAAACGTCTTCAAGCGTTATAGCCTCTTCACCAAGCATCGCCGCAAGCGTTTCAAGCCCAACGGGGCCTCCGCGATAGTTTGTTATAATCGCTTTTATAAGTCGTCTGTCTAGGTTATCAAGCCCTAAACCGTCTATGTTAAGTTTTGTCAAAGCGTAGTCTGCCGATTGTTTTGTAACTTTGTCGTCATACAAAACCTGTGCATAGTCTCGAACCCTTTTTAAAAGTCTGTTTGCAATCCTTGGGGTTCCCCTTGATCTTTTTGCCATCTCGTCTGCACCGTCGTCGTCGCAATCAACGCCGAGTATCGAAGCAGAACGTTTAATAATAGTTGCTATCTCTTGTTTGGTGTACAGCTCAAGCTTAAGTATAACCCCAAACCTGTCTCTAAGCGGCGAGGTTAACTGTCCCGCCCTTGTAGTTGCCCCAATTAGCGTAAACTTTGGAAGGTTAACCCTTATTGATCTTGCAGAAGGGCCTTTCCCGAGAATTATGTCAAGGGCAAAATCTTCGAGAGCAGGATACAGCACCTCTTCGACACTTCGCGAAAGGCGGTGTATCTCGTCGATAAAAAGGATATCCCCGTCCGAAAGATTGGTTAAAAGCGCCGCAAGGTCTCCCGGCTTTTCTATTGCAGGTCCAGAGGTCACGCGGATGTTAACCCCCATCTCGTTTGCGATTACTCCGGCAAGCGTAGTTTTCCCAAGCCCCGGAGGGCCGTATAATAGTAGATGGTCAATTGGTTCTTCGCGTCCTTTTGCCGCTTGCATAAATATAGTTAGGTTGTCTTTTACCTGTTCTTGTCCTATGTATTCTTCAAGTGTTTTTGGTCGAAGCGAGTTTTCGTTGTCGAAATCCTCTGCAATCTCCGCCGTTTCTATAAGCCGATTTCCAAAATCAAATTCGTTTTCCATACACTAATCCTTTCTCGCAAGCGAACGTAGCGCATGGGAGACCATATCTTCAGTCGAAAGATCGGGCGAAAGTTTTGAAACCGCCTGTGCCGCCTCGGAAGTCGAAAACCCAAGCGACACAAGCGCCGCGATAGTTTCCGCCGTATTTCCCGACGCAATTGCATTTTGCGAGAACGAAATCGAAATATCTTCCGACGCAAAAACTTTAACCTTGTCTTTGAGTTCAAGAACAAGTCTTTGGGCGGTCTTTGACCCAATGCCGGGACACGCTGTAAACGCCTTGTAATCCCCCGCCGCTATCATAAGCGATATCTTTTCGGGCGCATAAAGCGACAGCACACCCAAAGCGGTTTTCGCGCCTACTCCCGAAACCGAAATAAGCGTTTTAAAACAACTGCGCTGTGTTTCGTTTGAAAAACCAAAAAGGTCTATTCCGTCTTCCTTGACCGATTGATATGTGTATATCTTCATCTTTTGTCCAACATCTGTAATATCGGCGTAGACGCTTGTCGGAATCGAAACAAAATAGCCAACTCCGCCACATTCAATAACAATATTGTCAGGGGATTTTGAAAGCACCACGCCGTTTAAGCTGTATATCATAAACTAACATTACCTCGTTGTTTAAATAAAATTGTCTGTAATATCATTTCAACAGTTCCTCTGTAAAGGGGATATTGTGCTTATTTGACGTGATAACAATCCTCTTCCCAATTTTGTGGGTTACTATCGATATACTGCCAAATTTTTTGGTATTCATGTTCATTTCTTATAATGTGGTCGTGAAATAATTTTTGCCACATTGAAAACCCAATTTGTTTAGAAACAGAACCTTTAAATTGTTGTATGATTCGTGAAATTGTAGGGGCGACCTTTGGTCGTCCGTCTATCGCATTTTCTAAAAGAATAATCATGTGTATATGGTTTGGCATAATTATATATTTATCAATAATAACAGTTTTTTCATATATCGCGTTAATTTTGCATATTTCATTATCTGCAATTTTACCATAGGCAGATAGGTTGTGCCTATACGGTGACGGACGACCACAGGTCGCCCCTACATCCCATAATAACCACTCTTTGTTCCTTACGCATATCGTTACAAAATACATACCATTAGACGAATAATCAAAATCCTTTAATCTTATAGATTTTCGTTTTGGCACTTCCATAAAAATACTCTTTCAGATGTAATTTCATTTGCACTATTATGCTCGTTTTGCTCATTTCATTTTATCAAAATTAACATTTGGATTTTGATAGCGTGGCTTCCCTACTGTTTTCTTTCCATAATTGATTGCACTCTTTGGGCAATGTTGATAGCAAGCTAAACAAGCAATGCAATTATGACTAAAAATAGGTTTATCATTTTGCATTTGTATGTTTTTCTGTGTACATACTTCAATACAATGTCCACACTTAATACATTCGTCAGAAATTTCAAAACCTTGTGCAAGCTCTTTCCACGCTTCACTGTTCTTTAAATGCACTTTATCAAGAAAAGAAAATAGATTTTTACGTATAATTTTGGATTTACCTAAAATTATATTTTGGGCAATTCTTTCAACTCTCTTTTTTTCTTTTTTTAAAGTGCTTTTAATAAAAAATGGTGGAACATTTGCTACGATTGTAAAGTTTTCTGGCATTTTCATTTTATATACTGCTTTTATTGGCAAATTATTAGATAAAAACATTTTTTGTGCAAAGTATGCCGCATTGCCAGAAAAACCTCCATAGTGCAAAATACAAAAATACTGCTTACTGGTATATTTTTTTATTTTTTCAATAAATTTCTTTGTAGGTATCGGCAAACCAAAGCTATATATAGGTGTCACTATAACAATTCTTTCATAATTTTCTAATATTTCTATTTCCGTTGTCGGGATAAAATAAATATCACTTTTTATAAATTGTGATAAATTATTTGAAATATCTAAACCGTTTCCCGTACTACTGAAATAAAAAATTCCCGTTTTCATATAAAACTCCTTCCCGATATATAAATAATCCGCAGGATTATTTATATTCCCGCATCCGACCTTTGGTCGGGCGGTTTAAAATACGTATTATAGACGCCGTGGCCAAGCCACATGGCGATTTTATATAATATTTGGAACAAATATTATATAAATAATCCGTAAAATTATTTCAAAGCCGAAAGCGCCGAACCTGCGCTGTGTGCGTGACAGATTGCGACCGCAAGGGCGTCCGCCGCGTCGTCCGGCCTTGGTATTTTTTTAAGGTTTAAAAGAAGTCTTGTCATCTCCATAACCTGTTTTTTTTCCGCTTTACCGTATCCTACCACCGATTGTTTAACCTGTAAAGGTGTGTATTCAAAGATAGGTATCTTTAACTTTGCCGCTTCGGTTATTATAACCCCTCGCGCCTCGGCTACTTGTATGACGGTTTTTTCGTTGGAATTGAAGAACAATTTTTCTATAGAAAATGCGTCGGGTTTATAATGTTCAAGCAACTTTTGCATACCTATCGAAATTTTAACCAACCGCTCTTCAAACGGCGTTTTCGCCTCGGTCGTTATCGCTCCAAAATCTAGTGGTTTGAACTTATGGTTGTGGTATTCCAAAACACCGTAACCCACAATTGCATATCCCGGGTCTATTCCCAAAACTCTCAAAGCATAATCCACCACCTTAACTATAAGATTATATCATAACGTTGGTGTAAAATAAAGCATTAAATTGTAATATTACGCACGATAAACATTTATTTTGTTTTTTTTATTTTCCCTTTACATCTACCGTCGTTATTTGTTAAAATACAATAGTGAATAAAATTTTTATACTATACATTTTTGAAAAACACATAAATCGAGAGGATTTATATGATAAATAAAATTTCGTTTTTAAACACGGCAAAAAGCGCCGTAATCTTTTCCTCCATAGCTTCAATTATTTGGGCTGTCTTCGCTTTTATATTTTTGGCTTTGCCTTTAACTTGGTCGTTTGGGTTTATTGTATATCTTGTTTTGGCGGTGGCTTTGCCCGGAATAGCGTTGACAAAAATCATTAAAGTAAACTTCACTCCACTAGAGGCACTTTGTGTAAGTTTCGGTTTTGGCGTTTTTATAAACGTTGTTTTGTATTTTATTGTTGTGCCTTTAAACCTAACCGACTACACTTTATTTGGGGTTGCAATAATCGCAATAGCGTCAATTATATCGCTTTTTCTGACACGCAAAAAACCTTTTAGCAACGCTAATGACACGGATGAATTAAAAATAACTTTATTTTTTTGTACAATAGCGGCGTTTTTAACTTTTTTCACATTTTCCGCCGCAAACTTAAACCCCGAACTTTCGGGTCTTCGCAGTTATTTCAACGACACCTTGATGAGCACAAATCTTTTGACCTCGGCTTCAAAAACATTTCCGTTTGAATATCAATCTATGGCGGGAATTCCGTTCCCCTACCACGCGTTTTACTATTCGTTTATGGCAATAGTTAAGAACACATTAAACATGCCTTCTTTCGAGGTCATAACAAAACTTTCGCTTATGACCGTTTCGCCGTTTTTGGTCGCCACTATCTCGATTTTCACAAAACGACTTGTAAAATCAAAGTCGTTTTTTATAGCAACTATGATAGTGTCGGTTGTTGTACCATGCGGATATACAATGTTCTACTATCTATATATGGACGTCTTGGGCTATCCGTTGGGGTTGGCGTTTTGCATGTTAAGTGCATATTTCTTTTTCAAAGCCGAAAGTTTTTCGCGCGGGTTTAACAAACTTCATTTTTTAAGTACATTTTTCCTTTTGATGGGTCTTGGCGCAAAAGGTCCTGTCGCCGTAACGTTCCTTTTCGGCTACGGAATAGTTTTGTTTGTCGATTTAATTAAAACTAAAAATTTAAAATTGATAGTTCCAAAAGGCCTTTTAATCGCTGTTTCGTTTTTTGTTCTTTACTTTTTAATCTATCCGCCCGGGTCGGGAAGTAGCATGTCGGTAAGCCTTGTTTATACAGCCGCTAGAACCCCCTATGGCTATTGGCTCTCGTCATTTTTACCGTATTCGGTCGCTATGGTTATCTCGGCAATTATCTACTCGCTTACCATATTCCCCGCAATAACGCTTGCGGTTGTCGTAATTTTCGTTTACCTAAAACAAAAAAAAGAGATAAAACAAGAATATATCTTTTTTATAGTTTCCGCTTTAGTCTCGATGGTTATAATAAATATATTTAAACAAACGGGAAGCAGCGAACTTTATTTTATAATGTGTTTGTTCCATTTCAGTGTAGCGTTGCTTGGACAGTTTTGTGAAAACTACTATAAATCTACCGAAAAAAGATCTAATGCTAAAAATATTTTGATATCGCTTTTTGTCGTTTCGATAGTTCTCGGTTTTTATTATTCCTATAACTATTTTGTTAAAGGCTCGATAGAAGCGGTAACCTATTCAAGGTTTAGCGATAGTTTAATAATAACTCCGGAACAGCAAGCGAGCGTTGACCCACAAAAACGGCTTATGTCAATCTCCCCCGAAGAATATCAAGCGTTGAGTTATATACGAGACAATACCGACCAAGATGCTATTATCGCGGACGGGAACTATATCCATTCAATTTCATATTTCTATGGCACAGCATTTTCTGAACGCGGTTATTTTGTCGAAGGATATATATATCTCCCTTCTGATGAAAACAACGTTTACCGCAACGAATATATAAGGCGCGACGGAATTTTGCAATTTTTCTATAAGGATAACGACGAGTCTTTTGCGCCCCTTATTTGGAACAAAGATATAGATTACATCATTATTTCCCAGATAATTAACCCCGGCTTCACCATGAGTAGCGAGTTCGCAAACGAATTTTTTTCAAACTCTCAACTTGCGGTTTACGAGCCGAAAAAATAAAATAACAGGAGACTAATATTTAACTATGTGGTTTATTTTCGCATTAATAACCTCGCTTGCTTGGGGCGGAGCCGATCTTTTTTACAAGAAAGGTTCAAACAAAATCGAACGTTTTAGCGCAATTAGAATTGTTATTGCAGTAGGCGTTATAATGGGAATTCAAGCATTTTATATGTTGTTGTTTGTCGAAACGGATTTTAAACTTTTTGACATCATTACCTATTTCCCGGTTTCAGCCATGTACATTCTTTCGATGTTTTTTGGATATATCGGCTTGAGATACATCGAGCTTTCGATATCTTCACCGATACAAAATTCCTCAGGAGCTATCGTCTCGATTTTGCTTGTTGTGTTTTTTGCGGCAACGCTAAACGGTCTTGCGATTATTGCCATAGCTTTGATAACGTCAGGCGTTATTTTACTTGCCGTGTTTGAGCCAAAAAACAGGGTTGCCTCCACAGCAAACAAAAAATATCGTATCGGTGTTTTGGCTATCACGTTTCCTATTTTATACGCAATTATCGACGCTCTTGGAACGTTTGCCGACGCGGTCTATCTTGACGAACTTCAAATATTAAGTTCCGAAGCAGCTTTAATTTCGTATGAACTTACATTTTTCTTTTTTGCGGTTGTTGGATTTATCTATATTAAATTTATAAGAAAAGAAAGCTTTGTTGTCAAGACAGAGAAAAACAGATATTTCGCTGCGGTTCTCGAAACAGCGGGACAGTTTTTCTATGTGTATGCCATGGCGGATAATTCCGTCGTAACCGCTCCGCTCATAGCTTCCTACAGCGTGTTCTCGGTTATACTAAGCCGAATTTTCCTTAAAGAGAAATTGTCTAAAAAGCAATATATCGTTGTTGCAATAGTTCTTTTGGGAATTGCAGTTCTAGGCCTTGCGGAAGAGCTTTAATGAGCTCTCTAAATGCAAAAAACTCCTCGCCTTTCGGCGGGGAGTTTTTTAGAATGCTAATTAACTATTAACTATGCATCCTTTTTTGCGAAACAGTCGCTGCAATAAACAGGACGATCTTCGCGCG
>CAYJJR010000095.1:0-8484 GCA_964370565.1 uncultured Oscillospiraceae bacterium
ACATGAAAACGCGACACAAGCTTTTGAAAAAGATCAACAAAAAAAAGAACAACAACTTGAAGGCGCTTGGGATACTTCTTCCCTTGAAGATTGGGGCGAAGAGGGCTCGAAAATGGTTTCATATAGCTGTCCTTCGTGTAGTGCCGAAGTTATTTGCGACGAGACAACCGCCGCGACAAGTTGCCTTTATTGCGGAAACCCGACGGTAGTTCCGGGGCAGTTTAGCGGAATGTATAAACCACATTATGTAATTCCGTTTGAAATTAATAAAGAAACCGCAAAACAAGCGCTTAAAAAACATTATCAAGGAAAGTTTCTTTTGCCGAAATGTTTTAAAGATGAAAACCATATCGAAGAGATTAAGGGTATTTATGTCCCGTTTTGGATGTTCGACGGAACAGCCAAGGGCGATATATCTTTTTCCGCAAGTAATAGTAGTACCCATACATCAGGCGATTACAGAATAACAACGACCAAACATTATGATGTTAGAAGATCGGGAACGATAACGTTTGAAAAGATTCCGGTGGATGCGTCAAGCAAGATGCCGGACGATTATATGGAATCTATCGAACCGTTTGACTATACCGATTTAAAACCGTTTTCAACCGCTTACATGCCGGGATACCTTGCGGATAAGTACGATGTTGCTGTTGAACAATGTGCCGAACGCGCCAACCAACGCGCCGAGGTTTCTGCTGTTGAAAGTTTGCAAAGAACCGTTACGGGTTACACGTCGGTATCTGTAAAAAGCAAACATATAGTACTTAATCGCGGACAGGTAAAATACGTAATGGCTCCTGTTTGGCTTTTGAACACACGTTGGAAAGACAAGAGTTATCTTTTTGCCGTTAACGGACAGACAGGGAAACTTGTCGGAGATCTTCCTGTGTCTGAAGGCAAATATTGGGCAACCGTTCTTTCGATAGCCTCGGCTATTACGATTATCGGAACGCTTTTCGGAATACTTTAGGAGGGGGAGAATATTATGACAAAAAGCTTTAAAACGACATTATCTTTTTTTGCTGTGTTTCTGGTAGTTTTGCTTTCTCCTTTTTACGTTAATGCTAATGAGGGCGAAACGTTAGGGTATGTTACCGATGCGGCAGGAATTTTAACCGAAGACGAGATAGCGAAGCTTTCGGAAAAAGCGGAAAGTATTTCAATCGAAAATGACTGCGGAGTTTACATCGTTACGGTATATGACCACACAGAATTTGGAAGCAACGATGTATATGATGTTGCAACACACATATACACATACTATAACCTAGGTTTTGGCGAAGAACAAAACGGAGTAATGCTTCTTTTGAGCATGAAAGAAAGAGATTTTGCGCTTGTTCGATACGGAGAAGGCACACGTACTATTTTTGACGATGATGCATTGTATGCAATTGAAGAAGAATTTTTGTATGATTTCGGAAACAATTATTGGTATTACGGATTTGACACATTTTTGTCGCAAACGGATTCTCGATTTTCAACGTGGTGGTCGTTTCCATTAATTATCTCGCTATTAGTTGGTATAGTGCTTGCGTTTTTTGTTGGATTTGGACTTAGACTTCAACTTAAGAGCGTTGCAAAAAAACATTCCGCAAGCGGATATGTTCCGTCAGAGGGTGGCGTTGAACTTACGGTGAAGGAAGACGATTATACCCATTCAACAACCTCAAGAACCAAAATTTCGTCCAGTAGCAGTAGCCGAAGTGGCGGAAGTAGGAGCCGAAGTGGCGGAGGTTTCTCGGGAAGAAGCGGAAAGTTTTAAAAATCAAGAATAAATTAGAGTTAAAAGGTTTTGGTGGGTTGCGTTTTTCATCAAAACCTTTTTCTTTACTTTTATTTTACTTGAATAATGTGCTGAAATTTGTTATTCTTATAATGATATAAAAGGTGAAAGTGAAAAAGGAACTAATATATAAATAATGAAAAGACTAGTTATAATATCTCTCGACGCTATGTCAAGCGACGATTTTAAAATTTTCAGCGAAAACGACAAAGTAAAGCAATATATAAATCAAGCCCATGTTGTCGAGCAAGCCGACTCGGTTTTTGTTTCAAACACATATGTTGTGCACAGTTCAGTTGTAACCGGGCTTGAACCGTTTGAACATGGAGTAATATCCAACGTTAAATATAAACCGTTCGACAACAACCCCGATTGGCATTGGTACCTTCGCGACATAAAAAAACCAACATTGTTTTCAATCGCAAAACAAAACGGACTAAAGGTATTGTCTATCATGTGGCCGGCTACCGCAAGAGGAAATATTGATTACAACATTCCGGAGGTTTTTACAAACCGTTGGTGGAAAAGCCAAGTTTTGTTTTCGCTTTGGAGTGGAAAGTTTTTTTATACGATAAAGATGTTCGCAAAATTCCGTCATCTGCTTGAAGGGATAAAACAACCTAACCGAGACGATTTTTGCAACGCGGTATTTTGTGACACGATAGTTGAAAAAAAACCTCATCTTATGACAATTCATTTCACCGACACAGACACGCAAAAGCATGAACACGGAATAAAAAGCACGAATGTTTCTGAGTCGATAGACAGAATGGCAACAAGGGTTGAAAAGATTATCGAAGCGTTAAAAACGGCGGAAATTTTCGACGAGACAAGCGTTATAATAATGAGCGACCACGCCCAAGTTGACATAGAACAGACGATAGACATTAACAAGTTTTTAGATGAAAATAAACTTTTATCAAAAGAACTCTATTTTGAACCCGCCGGAGGTTCGGCGTTCTTGTTTAACAAAAATAGTGGCGCCCACACCGAAACGGTTAAACAACTTATAAATCAAAATGCAAAAATGCTTGGGATTGACCGATATTTGACCGAGCAAGAGATGCAAGTTAGCGGATATCTTGATAAAGCGTCGTTTGGCATCTCGGCAAAGTACGGATTTGAATATACCGACAACGTACCCCACAAAGGAAACCACGGATACACGCTTGACAGAGAAAACTATAAACCTTTTTACTGTTATTTTGGCAAAGACATTGAGCCGCATGTTGAGCAAAGCGGAAAGCTCACCGATATTTTCGGGTTGTCGTTAAGATTGCTCGGTATAAATAGATAGTAGACATAAATAAAAAAAGAGGGTTAATGTATGAAAAGCTTTTCAAAACTGGAAAAAAGTTGGATTTTCTATGACTGGGCAAACTCGGTCTACGCAACCAATATCATGGCGGCTATCTTCCCGATATATTTCACATCGGTTGTAGGCGGGGACACGGCCGGGCTTACATGGTGGGGCTATGGAACTTCGATAGCAACATTAGTTGTGGCGGTTATGTCGCCGATTATAGGGGCGTTGGGTGATTCTAAAGGCATGAAGAAAAAGTTTTGGATGTTCTTTGCGCTTCTTGGAATAATCTTTACGTTAACTATGGCGATTTTTGAAAATTGGCAGATGCTTTTGGTAGGATATATCTTCTCATATATTGGTTTTTCGGGTGCAAACTTGTTCTATGACTCGTTTTTAACCGACGTCACGGTTCGCGAGAGAATGGACAAGGTCTCCGCTTGGGGCTTTGCGGCCGGGTACATAGGCGGAAGCACGATAGCTTTCCTTATCTCAATAGTTTTTTTGGTTATCTTAGGATTTGACAATCCGTTAGGCGTTAAAATCTCGGTTGTTATAACTTCGGTTTGGTGGTTTATATTTAGTTTGCCGATGTATTTCAATATTGAACAAAAATACTATCACGAAGATCCTCCTACAAAAGTTTTAAAAAATATTTTTGCGGAACTTAAAAGAACCGTTTCGGAAATCTATCTTGATAAAGCTGTTTTGTTTTTTATGATAGCATATTTTTGTTATATCGACGGAGTCGGAACGGTTATCCACATGGCGACTTCATACGGAACGACGCTAGGTCTTGACAGCGTGATGATGATTTTGGCTCTTTTGGTCACACAGGTGGTTGCGGTTCCGTTCTCGATACTTTTTGGACACCTCGCAAAAAAAGTTGGATCTATCAAGATGATTTATATAGCTATTTCGGCATATATAGTTATTTGCTTTATCGGATTTTACATGGGTCAAATTGTCGAAAATGCCGGAAGTTCGGCGGAGGAACAACAAGCGGCTGTCTCTACCGCTACAATAATCTTCTGGGTTTTGGCAACGCTTATCGGAACCGTTCAAGGGGGAATTCAAGCCCTTTCTCGTTCACAGTTCGGCCGTATGATCGAGCCGGAAAAAAGTAACGAATATTTCGGATTTTTCGATATCTTCGGAAAATTTGCTACCGTTATCGGACCGTTCCTTGTTGCAATTATAACCGATATGACGGGAAGATCCTCGGTCGGTATTCTAAGCTTAATCGTACTGTTTGCTCTTGGGTTGTTGTTCTTGACGATTGGACGAAAATATTTTGACCTTAACGGAAACAAGATAGTTAAATAATCGTAAGATGAATTTTACAATTAATAAGGACAGGCTTTCATGCCTGTCCATTTTCTTTTGGGTCAGTGGTATTCCTTGTCAAAGATGTTTTCGTTTACAAGCTTTTCAAACTCACAAAGTATTAATATATCGTCATACACCTTTTCGGTTGTCGGGGGTTTTGTGTCTTTGAGTTGTTCAAGGTTAATTATATCGATAGTTTGATAATGACCTGTCAAAAAGGGAATGAACGAGTTTCCGAAACTATCGGCAATAACAAGTATTGAATCGTTTTTTGCAGTTTCAGAGTTGGTTTCTATCGTCGAAACATTGCCGCCAAACAAAAAGCCATCATACGGCGTGTCGCTTTGAAACATAGTTTCACAGAAAGTTCCGTCTTCCCACCGCCCGTCGACAAGCGAACGAGTGTCCGAGAAATCAAAATATTCGACATAGTCATATTGTTTTATAAATGTTGGACAATGTTCATATATATCACCTAGAAAATTATTAGAATTTAAAGGCTTTGTTTCTTTGAAATCATAGGGGGCAAAGCCTTTTTGCGAGCAAAATTGTGAATATGCAAGCCACGCTCCATACGTTGTCCAATGTTTGTCCGTTTTATAAAAAAGGTCATCCTTTGTGTTGTTAATCGTAAAAAGATCGTTTATATTGATGAAGTTGGCGTTGACCGAAAGATAACTGCCAAGCTTTGCGATGAAATATCTTTGATCTACCGCGGGAGTACCGTATGGAAGAAGGTCATACAACGGGACATATGCCGAGGGCACGACGATTATTGACACGGGATAGCTTGAACGAGCGGAAAATTCATCAAGATAAAAAAGGTTGGTTTTAAGTAGATTTGTGTCGAAAGATAAAAAAATCGGAAAAAGATATCCTCCTTTTCCGAAAATTATATTATCATGACTTACTTTTAATAGGACAAACTCGGACATACGAACAATGTTTTCACAATGATTTTTAAGTAAAAAGTTTTGTCGTAAAGCCGTTTCGATTGAAAGGTTTGTCGGGTCATTATTAGCGGTTGATTTAAACAACCCAACAGACGAAATTACGCTTAAAGTAACTATTATTGCTGATGTTAAACAAAACAACGGGGATTTTTTAAACAAACCGAAAGCATCCTTTTTAACTAAAATCTAAAATACAAAAATGGGTTGAACGTTGAATCAACAAGATAAGCCACGCTTACTATAAACAATATTAACATTAAGCCGGTGCGAATTATGTTGTTTTGTCTAACCTTTTCATAAATTTTAGATGAGGAAGCAAGAGAGAAGAATATGCCGAGAATAATTATAACGATGTAGTTTCTAAGATAGAACGTTGCTCCTATGTTTGCCGCTCCGTCTGAAAGCAACGATGTCGGAACAAACAGTTTTTGAAAGTATAATAAAAGTGAGGAAAAGTCGGTTATCGCAAAGATTGTCCAACCGACAAGTGTGACTAAGATCATATAGAGTCTTGAGAAGATATTGTACTTGTTAAGAAAAGACATAAACCCGAGTTTTTCTATAGTTATCAAAACAAAGTAGAAAAGACCCCATATAACAAAGTTCCACGATGCGCCGTGCCAAAGACCGGTTAGCCCCCAAACGACAAAAAGGTTGAATATGTTGCGATATTTTCCACAACGCGAACCGCCAAGAGGGAAGTAGACATAGTCTTTAAACCACGTGCCAAGCGTTATGTGCCAACGACGCCAAAACTCTGTCGCGCTTCTTGAAGAATATGGAGTGTCGAAGTTTTTGGGGAACTTAAAGCCGAGAAGCGTTCCAAGACCAATTGCCATTTGAGAATATCCCGAGAAATCGAAATATATTTGAAGCGTGAATGCAAGAATTCCAAGCCACGCAAGGCCGGTTGAAATCGAGGCAAATCCTAAACTTTCAACCTCTGCCCAAAGTTGGCCAATATTGTTTGCGATTAAAACCTTTTTTGCAAGGCCTATAACAAAATCTTCGATACCTTCGTCAAATGTTTTAAGGTCAAGACGTCTGTGTTTAAGCTCTTTATGTATATCGGAATAACGGACGATCGGCCCCGCAATAAGTTGTGGGAACATCGAGATAAACGCCGCAAGGTCGATAAGGTTTTTTTCGATAGGAACGGTTTTTTTGTACGCGTCGATAGTGTATCCCATTGTTTGGAACGTGTAAAAACTAATTCCAAGCGGTAGCGTGAGTTCAAGGTAGGGAATCGAAAGCGATAACAAAGAATTTGCGTTAGCTATAAAGAAATCGGTATATTTAAACACCGCAAGCATACCAAGGCTTACAACGATAGCAATAGTTAAAAATAGTTTTCTAAGTTTATCGTTTCCATCAAACTTCGCTATCAAAAGCGAACAAAAATAGTTGGTTAACACAAGCGCCATCATTATGGGGAAATATCTAACTTCGCCCCAAGAATAGAACACAAGACTAATAACCATTAAGCAAAAGTTTTTAAACTTATACGGAACAATATAATATAAAAACAAAGAAATGGGCAGAAAATAGAACATAAACAGCAGACTGCTGAATACCATATATACACCTCGCTATACTAATTTAAAATACTGTTTTATTATACAACAGAATAGGTATGAAATCTATGTCAAAAAAGCTTATACTGAAAAATATTACACTATAAAAGTCAAAAGGTAGGGACAGGACAAGCCAATGTCCCTTACGAAATCTATTTGATAAAGACTGTTAAGCAATAGTCAATTCAAACTACAACTTTTTCAATGCTGTTTCAAGGCGTTCAATTGTAAGCGATTTCCCAAGCGTTGCCGCAAGTTCAATTCCGCCACCCGGAGTTGTTTCAACCCCCGACAAAGCAACGCGCAAAGGCCAAAGGATATAACCGTTTTTAACTTCTAGGCTAGCTATAAGCTCAAACAACGCTTTGTGTAACCCGTCTTTTGAATAGTCGTTAAGTTCCTTTAACATTGGAAGCATGTTTTCGATAGCAAGTTTTGCGGTTTCGGGGTTTGTCTTCATCTTTTTGTTGTTAAAAAGCGATATGTCATAGTCAGGGAGGTTGTCTATAAACAACAGTTTTTCCGGAATGTCTGCAAAAAATTCTGTTCTCGGTTGAAGAGCTTCACAAATAACCGAATAGTTTATTTCTGTTTTGACCGTCGTTTTGATAAACGGAGTTGCGTATTCAACAAATTGTTCTAGTGACAACGCCTTAATGTATTCCGAATTGATATGTTTGAGTTTTTCCGGATCAAAGATAGAGGGCGATTTGCTTATGCCCGATATGCCAAACTCTTGAATAAGTTCCGAAAGAGAAAATATTTCTTGCTCTCCGCTTGGAGACCAACCTAGAAGCGCAAGATAGTTTATTATTGCTTCGGGAAGATATCCTTTTTCGATTAGGTCGTTATATGAAGCGTCTCCGTTGCGTTTAGAAAGCTTGTTTTGTGCGTCTTTCATAACGGGCGGACAGTGGATATAAGTCGGAACTTCCCAGCCGAAAGAATGGTATAAAAGATTATATTTTGGTGTTGACGAAAGATATTCGTTTCCACGTATTACACAAGTTATTCCCATGTCGTGGTCATCCACAACGTTTGCAAAGTTGTATGTCGGCATAAGGTCAGATTTAATCAACACTTGATCTTCAAGTTCATCGTTTTCAACTGAAATCATTCCATATACGGCGTCAACAAAAGTTGTGTTTCCAACGTTTGGGGTCATTTGGCGAATGACAAACGGAACACCGCTTTGAAGTTTCTTTTCTACTTCGCTCTTGTCCATATGGCGGCAATGCCCGTCATAGCGCGACACTACGTTGTCGCCGTCCTCCTTGGCGCGTTGTTCTTGATCTTCTTTTGTACAAAAACAATAGTACGCTTGCTCATCCGATACAAGCTTTTTAGCGTACTCTATATAATTTCCTTTGCGCTCGCTTTGGACATACGGGGCGTACGGGCCGCCGATGTCGGGGCCTTCGTCCCAATTAAGCCCGGCTTGTTTTAAGGTGCTGTAGATAATGTCTGTTGCGCCCTCTACAAGTCGCTCCCTATCGGTGTCTTCTATACGAAGTATAAAAGAACCGCCATCTTTTTTTG
>CAYJJR010000096.1:0-8338 GCA_964370565.1 uncultured Oscillospiraceae bacterium
TATTATTTAAATCTCCGCCTTCCTCGCCCGAACCACGCGACAAACGGTGGACGTAAACCGTCAAAAATGTTGAACACTTGTTCTTTTTGTGGTATACTAACCTTAGAACAAATATTCTTAAAAAGCTGCCTAGGTAGTTTTGACGAAAGGGACGGGGAATGTCGACACAAAACAGGGTTATTTTACACAGCGACTTAAATTCTTTTTACGCTTCGGTAGAGATTAAAAACAACCCCGAATTAAAGGGAAAGCCGGTTGTTGTGTGCGGAAACAAGAGCGAGCGAAAAGGAATTGTTTTGGCAAAGTCAGATGAGGCGAAACGATGCGGTATAAAAACCGGTATGCCGAACTTCGAGGCGCGCAATCTTTGTCGGGATTTAATCGAGGTTTCGCCACATTTTGACGAGTATATAAAACATTCTAAACAGGTTAAAGAGATCTATATGCGGTATAGCGACCTTGTCGAGTCGTTCGGAATGGACGAATGTTGGATAGACGTTTCGGGGTGTTCTTGTCTTTTTGGGAGCGGGTTTGAGATATCAACGAGGATAAAGGACGAGATAAAAAAAGAGGTTGGCCTTTCGGTTAGTATCGGTGTTTCGTTTAACAAGGTGTTTGCAAAACTCGGAAGCGACCTTAAAAAGCCGGACGCGATAACCGAGATATCGAGACAGGATTACAAACAAAAGGTTTTTCCGCTTGATGTTAGCGAGCTGCTTTATGTTGGGCCCGCCACAACAAAAAAGCTTAAAGGTTGGGGAATTCACACGATAGGCGAACTTGCCGCCACCTCTCCAAAGCTTTTGAAACAGCTTCTTGGGGTAAACGGCGTTTTAATCTGGAGGTATGCAAACGGAATGGACGATTCGCGCGTCATGCCGTCACATTACACCCCGATTCCGAAATCTATAAGCCACGGAACTACCTGTCCCGAAGATCTAGTTGAAAACGCCCAAGCTTTTCGCGTGATCGAGGAATTAGCACAGGATATCGGGCATAAACTTTTAGAGAACGAACTTTGCGCAAAGGCGGTTCAGATCTCTATCAAGGACAACGAATTTTTCAAGGTTCAATTTCAAGCTCCTCTTGAATACGAAACCCAAAGCGCCACAACAATTGCAAACAAAGCGCGGCAACTTTTGCGCGAGAGATATAGTTGGGGTTTGCCTATACGCGCGATAACGGTTCGCGCGCTTGACCTTGTTTCGGTTCACGAGCCTAAACAACTAAGCCTTTTTGATGATTTTGAAAAACATCAAAAACAGCAAAATCTCGATATTGCTATCGACAACGTACGAAACACCTACGGTAAAAGTTCGGTTGTGAAAGCGTCTGTACTAGACAAACAGGTTTTAACCGAACAGTCGATGTCTAACATCGTACTTCCGGGAATGATGTATGTATAATTTTTTTGTTTGCGCATAATATATTTTTATACAAATATATTAGTATGAGCGGTATTTTTTGACAAAGGGGTCTTTTGATGGCAAACAACACAAGTAATGCAAATAACGCAAATTATAAAAAGATGTATCTCACGCTTTTGAACTCTACGGAAAACGCAATAAACGAGTTGATTGAAGCCCAGCGAAGCTGTGAAAAGATGTATATAGAACAAGGAGAGCAAAACATAACAGTGTTGACAAACGAAGACCAAACAAACCTGTTTGACGGGGAAGAATAAATCAAAACCACCAGTTCATCAACTGGTGGTTTTGATTTATCTATTCAACATATTCTTCAATTCTTCCCTTGCCCGACTTTTTAACTTTATACATCGCCTTGTCCGCAAGCGTAACCATCATATCATAGTCAACATATTTTTTATCATAGAAAACATATCCGCCCGAAAAACTAATCGGTAGTTTCTTTTTATTTGGTAACGAAACAAACGCTTGTGCTATGTGCTCGCGTAGTTCTTCGATATACCCTTCAAGTTCTTTTCTGTTATCAGCGTTGTGTATAACCAAAACAAACTCATCGCCGCCAAGCCTTGAAGCTATCATGTTTGGTGCGCTACAGCTTGACAAAACGCTAGCGGCCGTAATCAACAGTTTGTCGCCGTAGTCGTGTCCGTAGTTGTCGTTAATAAACTTGAGGTTATCAAGGTCAAGCATTACAACAACCGCTTCGTTAATCTCTTTTGAGGTATAAAACAAGCGGTTCATTCTTTCTTTGAACCCCCAACGAGAATACAACATCGTAAGGTTGTCTATGTCGCGTTGGCTTCTAAGCGTCTCTTGTTTGTAAACTTCGTCGGTCACATCGATAACAAGACCCCAAAACTTGCCGAACTCGTCAAACAACTTAACTTTTACATAATACGGTCGTCCGTCTGACTCGATTAAAAATATATCGCCATCCTGTTCGGTGGGTTTGTTTAAAATTTTACTAAGATGTTCTTTAAACACCTTTCCGTTTTGCAAAATTTGTTTTGTTTCGATAGGGTCGATGTGCAAAATTTCGCCGAGTTTTCCGATTGGTTTTACACGGTTTTGCTCCCTTTGTGCCACAAAAAGGGCTATCGGAACCGTAACGTTTTGGAATATCTCGTTTATACGTTTGCTGTTGTCGGTTAGTTCGGCTACCATCTCGTTGATGCTTGAACTTAACGAGATAAATTCCGGGGTTTTATCTATGTTGATTTTAACGTCCAAATCCCCTTCGGTTATTTTATTAAGTCCGTCGATTAATTTGTATACCGGATTTATAAACGACGTTGAAATCGAAAATACTATCATCAGCACAACCGCCGCCGCAACCGCCACAATCGCCATTGCGTTGAAAAATATCGTGTTGAAAACATCAGCGTAAAGATCTGATTCGTTTATTCCGATAGCAATTACAAGGTTTTCAAAGTTCTCGGAGTAATAGTGGTACGTTCCGTTTTTATCTTCAAGTTCACCAAGTTCGTTTGGCATCGAAATGATTTTGCTTATGTTTTTGTCCAAAACGCCATGATTAGAAGCGGCATGAATTTCGCCCGTTTCGTTGTCGAAAACAACAAAGTCATGTTTTGTGTCGGTTATTAAAAGAGGCAACACATATGACAAATCGGTGTCTTTAAGGGTTTCTATGAGGTGTTCCGGTTGATGCCCTACTTGGACGATAATGTCTTTTGTATCGTTCCAAACCGTTGCGTATTGCATTAAAGAGCCGTCCGCGGTGTTTGGCACAAGGTCTTGAGCCAACGCAAGATTTTCATCGTATAACATCGGCTTGAAAAAAGCCATCTGTTCCCCCGACTCGAAAGAAAACCCAATATATTCCGGAACCGTTCCGGTAAAAATTGTCCCCGTTTGATCGAAAAAATGAATTTCGTCTATATACAAAAGTTCCATATATTCAATCAACGTCACGTAGTCATAGATCAACTCGGGGTCTTGCGAGATAGCCTTTGCAATCACTCCGGCTTTGCTTATATAATCAAGCTTTAAATCGGCCTTCATCGTTTCGATAGTTTCGTTGTTTATCTGTACTCGGTCTTGTATCTGTTCGATTTTAACCGTCGCTTCGTAGAGAAATTCGCGTTTGACTTGAATAATACGGAAAACGTAACTTAATAAGAACGTCATAAACGCACAAACAACGATAGCCATTACTAATCTTGATATAATAATCTTTTTCAACGCTACTACTCCTTTGTGGAAGCTTTTTAAAGATCCGATATTCCCTCATACTACAAAGATACCACAAAGTTGTAAATTCAAAGTAAAAAGTATTTGAACAATGTTAACATTGTTTGGGCAAAAAATCAACCTGTTTTATAAACTAATTCAATAGAATTAGTTTAAGAGTTCAACTGTTCAATCGAGTCGATAGCCGCCGTTAGGCTGTCTTCCCCCGCGAGAAGTTTAACCGATATATAACTTTTCCCTTTAGAGGAAACCAAAACTTTTCGTTTTTTATAAGCTATTAGTTTAACGACTCTGTCGGGGTCGATGCTGTCGGTGTACAAAAGAACCGTGTTGTCACGTTCGCGAATTTCATAGATATTAAGCTCTGCGGCATAACGCCTTAAAAGCGAAACCGAAATAAGGTTTAAAATGTTTTTTCTCGGTTCGCCGAAACGGTCGCGAAGTTCTTCGATTATCTCGTCGCCGTCCTCGCGGTTTTCGACCGCCGCAATCTTTTTGTACATGTCTAAACGGCTTTCGATATCCTCGATATATCTTTCCGATATATACGCCTCGACCGAAAGGTCAACGACACATTCCGTTTTTGACTTTTTGGTTACAATTCCTTTTTCGTCGTCGATAGCTTGTTCTAAAATTTTAATGTACGTTTCGTACCCAACCGCTTCCATGTGTCCACTTTGGCGCGCCGACAAAACGCTTCCTGCTCCGCGTATCTGGAGATCTTGAAGCGCTATTTTAAAACCACTTCCGAAACTTGTGAAATCGCGTATAGCGGAAAGGCGTTTGGCCGCAATCTCGCTTACAACCTTGTTCTTTTTAAAAGTGAAATACGCGTAAGCTTTTCTTGAACTTCGGCCGACTCTTCCGCGTATCTGGTAGAGTTGCGAAAGCCCCATAGTGTCGGCGTTTTCAACTATTAGCGTGTTTGCGTTTGCAACGTCTATGCCCGTTTCGATTATAGTTGTACACACAAGTATGTCACATTCGTTGTTGGTTACTTTCTGCCAAACCGACGAAAGGCTTTGTTCGCTCATCTTTCCGTGGGCTATTTCAATCTCCGCGTCGGGAAACCGTTCCTTTAGCTTAAAAGCAACCCTGTCGATAGTTTCGACGCGGTTGTAAAGATAGTAGACCTGTCCGCCGCGAGAGAGTTCGCGTTTAATTGCGTCGTCAAGCGTTCCCTCGTCGTGTTCAATAACATATGTCATAACGGGGGAACGGTCTATCGGGGGTTGTTCGATTATCGACATGTCGCGTATTCCGCTCATAGCCATGTTGAGGGTACGCGGAATTGGGGTTGCGGAAAGCGTCAACACGTCGACGCCCTTAAACGTTTCTTTAAGCTTTTCTTTGTGCGCAACGCCGAAACGTTGTTCCTCGTCAACTATCAAAAGCCCAAGATCTTTAAAGTTTATGTCTTTTTGCAAAAGCCTATGTGTTCCAACCGCAATGTCAACCGTTCCGTTTTTAATTCCGACAATCGCTTTTTCAAGTTGTTTTTTGGTCGAAAACCTCGAGAGCATCGAGATTTTAAGCGGAAAATGTTCCATGCGTTCGCTAAACGTTCCGAAATGTTGCCACGCAAGGATTGTTGTCGGAACAAGAACCGCGACTTGTTTTCCGCTTGCAACGCATTTGAACGCGGCGCGAAGGGCGACTTCGGTTTTTCCAACCCCAACGTCACCGCAAACAAGCCTGTCCATCGGAGAGGATTTTTGCATATCTTTTTTGACCTCGGTTATCGCGGAAATCTGGTCGTCTGTTTCGTCATACGGAAAACGTGCCTCAAAATCGCTTTGCCAGTCTCCGTCGTCGTCAAACGCAAAGCCTTCCGCGCGTTCGCGTTCGCTATATAAAGCTATTAGCTCTTTTGCCATCTCGCGGACGCTTCGGTAGACTTGTTGTTTTGTTTTTGCCCAATCGTTTGAATTAAGCTTCGCAAGCGCCGTCCTGTCGTTTTTATCTTTTGGAGATATATAAGGCGACACAAGGTCGAGAAGGGTTACCGGGACAAAAAGCACGTCTTCTCCGCGGTACTTTATCTTTATATAATCTTTGATTATATCGTGGTGTTCAATTCGATGTATGCCGTCAAAACGTCCTATTCCGTGGTTGGCGTGTACGACAAGGTCGCCTTTATGAAGGTCTTCAAGGCTTCCGAAACCTTTCGCGGCTTTTTTGGGTTTTGTTGTTTTTTTGCCTTTTAATCTATCTCGAGAACCGGTGACAACTGCAAGTTTTGCGGACGGTATCTCGAACCCACCCGAAACGGAACCTTCGCAAAGCGAAACATGCCCCGGCTTTGGCGCTTCGTCCTTAAAAAGGCTTGCCGAGATGCCAAGTTCGTTAAGGTCATATCGCCACGTTTTCGCCGTCTTGATAGTTCCGCAAAAAGCGACCACCGAAAACTTCGAGTCGGTATATCGCTTAACATCTTCGGCAAAGCTTGAAAATTCGACAGGTATGCGCGGAATACCGTTTGAATTTATGTTCACGGTCTCGTCAAGAGGAACTCCGCCCATGCTTCTCGCGAACGCGTCGCAATAGACATGTGGGATTTCGGGATAGTCCGAAACGTTTAGTTTTTTGTAAAACTCGGACATGGAATATTCGCAAAGGCCTTGTTTTTTGTACGAAGAAAACTCGGCACTCAATGTTTCGTTAAGTGCTTTTGCTTTTATCGGGAGCGTGTGATATTCCGAGAAAAACAAAATCTTGTCGTCGACATAATCCGCTATCGTTTGTTTTTTGCGGTAGAAAAGCGGAAGATACCTGTCGGGGGTTTCTATCCAAAGCCCGTCACCGAGACGTTCGATATCGCGTTTCACTATTTCGCAAAGACGTTCGGTTTTGCATTTTTTCAAAAATTCCGAAAGTTTTTGTTTTGCGGTTTCGATGTCGTTTGCCATAACCTCGCGCGCCGGAAGAATGTCGAGATGTTTAATCTTTTTTATTCTTCTTTGGGATAAGATATCAAATTCAAATATATCTGTTATCTCGTCCCCGAAAAAATCAAGGCGAACGGGGTTTTTATCCGACGCGGAAAACACGTCGACTATGCCGCCGCGCACAGAAAATTGTCCTTTTCCGTCCACTTTAGACATCCGAACAAACCCGAGGTTAACAAGTTTTGACGAAAGCTGTTTTATGTCTATAGAGGTTTTTTTATCAAGTCTTACGGCGAGAAGTTTCATCTCGTCGACCGGCATCGTGTGCGAAACGAACGCTTCGACGGAACAACAAACTATCGAAGCTTTTGAGAACAAAAGCGAACCTAGCGCCGAAATCCTTGAAAGTTCTCCGTCCCTTGAAATAGAGGAAGCGTCGATAATCGAAAAATCACGCGACGGAAAAAAAACGGCGTTTTGAACTCCGTATGATAAAAGATCTTGATAAAACGTGTGTGCGTCTTTGTCTGTTTCGGTTACAACGATAACGGTTTTGTTTGTTTGTTCAAAAAGACCGCCCGCAAACAAAACGCGTCCTTCTTTTTGCAAACCAAAAAGAGCCGTCTTTTTATTTTGCATGACGGCTTTTTCTAAAATATTAAATCCACTTGAATTTGTAATCCTGCTAAACAATTTTTATTTCGTTTCCTTTTTTAACTTTGGCATAAACATGCTTGCTATCTTTCCGTGGCCGTGTCTTCGTTGGTAGAAAAATCCGATAATCGAGAACGCAACCGCGCCGATAAAGTTAACGAACATATCGAGCATAGTGTCTATCAAGCCGATGTCGATATATCCGCCATAGCTCCATTGTTCGCCGTTTATGACTATCGTTTCGATAGGAAGCGTTACCGCGCTGTTTTTGCCTTCGGGGTTAAAAAGAACCGACGATATCTGTGGGATAATAGTATCTTTTTGCATGTCGGTTAAAAACAACGCGTCCATCGAATATTCAAAAAACTCCCAGATAACCGCGGTTGTCATTGAAAAGCAAAACGCAAAAAACGCCACAAAAAACGGGGTTAGCGTGAACTGGATTTTATCGTTGTTGTTTAGAATTGCTATAAGCGAAAAGCCTATTGCCGCCATGATAAATCCGTTGGTCGTGTGGAGCATGTCGTCCCACAAGGCATATCGAAGGTAGTATTCCCCAATCTCGCCCAAAATTTGCGCCGCAAACACAAACAAGACTATAATAGCCTCAAGGCCTTGTGGCAACGCTATATTAAATCTGCGGTCGACTATCGACGGAATCATTATAAGCGCAAGCGAAACGACGCACATAAAGACGTTTGACCAGTTGCGCGATATGATACTTAAAACCATAACAACAATGATGAAAAAACGAACCGTAAAATAAAAACCATAACGGAGTTTATTTTCTTTGGTGTATGTTTTAAAGTCTTTGAAAAAGTTTCTCATTATTAAATTTTCCTTTCGCGTGTAGATGTTGAGTTTAAAGCTATTTATTGACGTGTGTTTTTGTGATATAATATTAATTAATTCGTAATTCGTAATTCGTAATGCGTAATGCGTAATTAATGTGTCGCTGCGCGACGATTTAATTTTTAAGACTAAATGTTATGGTTTTTAATACGAGAATTTAATTGTTTTCTTTTCTAAAGATATTTAAGTTAAAACAAACAGGTATAACCTACAATATAAATAATCCGTAGTGTTAAATTTTAAGGAAAATGTTTTTTTGTCAGGGGACTAGGGGGAGTTTCGACTCTCCCCCTTTGTCCCCCGACA
>CAYJJR010000097.1:0-8311 GCA_964370565.1 uncultured Oscillospiraceae bacterium
TGTGCATTTTGACGAAACACAATTTTGCAATAGGGGTTTTTCGACAGTCTGAAATTCCGCCACAAGGCGGAGATTATATAAATTTTTATGAGGTTTTATATGAACATTACAAATATCTATAACTTGCCCGGCCAGCTTGTGCGGTTTGCTTCAAGTAACGTTGAACTTAAAGAAAACGAATATCGAGCTACGTCTCTTTTAAAGGGGGTTAAAGAGATAATTCTCGAAAAGAGACATGGCGACAGCGTCTCGGTTGACGTGTCCGACATGGCGTATAAGTTTTTTGGGTCGGCGGTGCATCTTTTGCTTGAGAACCAAACGGTTGAAGAAGGACAGCAAAAGGAACAACGTATCGAAATAAAGGTTGGGGACTATATCCTTTCGGGTCGGTTTGACCTGTATGACCAAAACAAAGGGCTTGTTGTAGATTACAAAACGACAAGCTGTTCAAAATTTTTGCGAAATGATTTCGAGGATTATCGAAAACAACTTTTAATTTATGCGTACATGCTTAAAAGTTTGGGGTTTCCTGTTTACAAAGGCGAGGTTGTTTTGTTTTTAAAAGATTTCTCGAAAACTAAACAGTTGAAAAATCAAGAGTACCCAAAACATCCGATACAAAAGGTTGAGTTTAGCTTTTCAAACAACGATTTTTCGTTTATCGAACGATTTATATTTAACAGGTTTAAAGATATAGATATATATAAATACATGCCGGACGACGCAATCCCCGAATGTTCTATGAACTTTCGGTTTAACGAGGGGGTAAAGTTTGCGGTCAAGACGTTTGGAAGAAGGACACCGGTTAAAGTTTTTACAACGCGAACCGAAGCGGCGCGGTTTATAAGAGAAAACAAAGGCGATTACATCGAGGCTATCGAAGGCGAGGACAAAAAGTGTCGCGACTATTGCGCGGTTAGAGATTTTTGCAGTTTCGCCGCGGTTAACAAGCGAGCTAAGCAGACGTAGACTCAAAGGCAAAAGTCGAAAGAAAGGGGGAGCATTAATATAGAAAAAATTTTAAACGATATTAAAACCCTTAAAATCAAGGACAAAAACGGCGGTATTGTAGATTTTGTTCCAAACAAGGCACAACTTAAATTGATAGACGCTATCGAAAAACAAATTAGCGAAAAAAAGCCGATTAGGGTTATCATTCTAAAGGCGCGACAGATGGGGTTTTCGACCGTTGCACAAGCGATTATATTTATCAGAACTATCAACCAAAGCAACGTAACAAGCGGAGTTATCGCCCACGAAGCCCAAGCCGCCGCAAATCTTTTTAGAATGTCAAAACGGTTTTATGATACTATTCCGGAAGTTGTGTTGGCTAAAAAGAGAAAAAGACTTAAAAACAAAAAAAAGCTTTTAAAAGACGAAGAGGAACAGCAGCCAGAGCTAACTGTTCCCGAAGTTTCGGTGTGCAACGCGAAAGAACTCGGGTTTAGTTTTGAGGATGGGGAGAGTTTCATACGCATGATGACGGCGGGAAACGACACGACGGGCAGGGGGGAAACGTTCCAAAATCTCCACATTTCGGAGTATGCTTTTTGGAAAGGGGAAAAAACCGAGGTGCTTTTGGGGCTTGCGCAAACCGTACCCGCAAGCCCCGACACGATGGTTATAATCGAAAGTACCGCAAATGGTCATGACGCATTTTACGACGAATGGAAACGTGCCGTTTCAAACCAAAGCGATTTTGTTCCGGTGTTCACGGCGTGGTTCGAGGCGGAAGACTATGTAATGCCGTACAGCGGCAAACCGTTTTCGTTCGACGAAAAACAGATTAAGGCGTTGTATAACCTGTCAGACGACCAGATGGAATGGCGACGGTGGTGTATAAAAAACAAATGTCAAGGGTCGTTAAGGCGGTTTAAACAGGAGTATCCAAGTTGTGCCGACGAGGCGTTTTCGCTTTCTAAACAGTCGGTTTTCGACAACGAAGTTATAACCGAAAGGATTGAACAGCTTAAAAAGCTCTATAACAAAACGCCATTTTTAAAAGGCAGTTTTGAATTCAGTTTTAACGACCCGGGTTGTAACGATTATATAAACGACTTTTGTTTTAAAAAAGACAAACATAATTGGGTAAGGGTTTTTATGCCGCCGCAACAAGGCGTTCCATATGTTATTGGGGCGGACACAAAAGGAGAGGGAAACGACTTTTACGCGGCAACCGTCATAAACAATGTCACGGGCGAAAGGGTAGCTTCTATACACATGGCGCCCGATAATTCAAAGCCTTTTACCTACCAGCTTTATTGTTTGGGACGCTACTACAACGATGCTTTAATAGGTATTGAAACAAACTTTAACACCGCCCCTATTGAAGAACTTATGCGGCTTAACTATCCAAACCAATATGTACGGGAAAAAAGAGATGATTTCAAAAAAGCGAAACTCACGAAATATGGGTTTAGGACGGACGGAAACACAAGGCCGCTTATAATCGACAAAGCTGTTGACACGATTAACAATCACTCGGAACTTTTTAATGATATCGAAATGTTACGAGAAGCGTTGACATTTGTTTACGACAAAAACGGACGACCGGACGCGCTTTCGGGCAACCACGATGACCTTTTGTTTTCCGACATGATAGCGTCCGAAATAAGGACACAGCAAAGTTTTAAACAACTTTCGCAACAAAGCGCAAGAAAACATTATTCACAAGACATGCTCGAAGATTTTGAAACCGCATCGCACGAGATGAAACAACAGATGATTGAAAAATGGGGAGAACCTTTAAATGATTAAAAAAGATATCGAAGGACAGTTTGAGACATATTCTCTAAATAAATGGCAAGAGCTGTTTGAAAAAAACAAAAACGGATTTACCGCCCCGTCCGGTCAACACGCGTTTGTTGCGTTCGACCGACAAAACGCTATTTATAGCGGAAGCGAAAACGTTGGGGGAGGGCGAAGCTTTTCAACCGTTTGGAACTTTCCCGAAGAGCTTATCGAATCGGGCATAGACAGCCACATTCCGCTTCCAAAGGTTACGCCGAGAAACCCAAACGAAAAGACTATTAGGTGTGCTAGGATTATCGAAAAACTTTTGCGAAGCGAGGTTGAACGTTTGCCGTTTGAGGAGCTTAACGACATAGACGAAAGACAGGTTCGCGTTAACGGAGGAACGACGTTTTTTGTCGAGTGGGACGCGTCTAGCACAAAAAACAACCGCTCGGGCGAGCTTGATGTTCGGCTTCTTTCCGCAAAACAACTTATACCGCAACAGGGCGTGTCCGACGTTCGGCAGATGGACTATATCTTTTTGACGTTTGACGACACAAAAGAGCGGTTGTACGCACGGTATAAAAACCGAAATATCTTTGACGAAACGATTGACACAGAGCTTTCAAACAATTCAAACGATATAAAATCAGACGAACTTGTAACACAAAAGATAGCGTATTACAAAAACAAAAACGGCAGAATAGGTTGTTTTTCGTGGGCGGGGGATACCTGTTTGATAGACCAAGCGGATTACGAGATGCGAAAAGAGGTTATCTGTGCCGTGTGTGGCGAAAAGATAAACGACCAAAGCAAACGATGTGTTTGCGGTTCAAACAAGTTTAAACATGTTTCAAAACGATTTGAAACGTTGAGCAAAGACATTGAGATCTTTGAAAAAGCCGACATAAACGGCGAAAACGTCTTGACCAAGATTCCGGCGTTCTCTCCCGTTATCGACAGCGACGGAATCCCGATACTCGAAGATTTTGACACGGGCGAACAGGTATTTGAACGAGACAAAAACGGAAACGAAATAGCGGTTTATGATTATGTTTTTGATAAATTCGGCATGGTTGCAAAAGATAAAAACGGAAATCCTATCGGCAAAAAAAGAACAAAAATCATTAAACGCGCCGTTAAAAAACCGACTGAAATTGAGTTTTATTATCCGTCACAGTTTCCTATAACGATACGAAAAAATATATCGAACAAAGATTTTTTGTACGGTAAAAGCGACATCGATTCGATAGCTCAATATTACATAAGCGCGTGTAGACAGCTTACAAAGCGTAACGATGTTTTGCTTAAAAGCGGTTCTGTTGTTGAAGTTCCGCAAGGAACAAGCAGGCGATTTACAAACGAAGCGTTGACGATTATCGAAAGCAAACCGGAAAACTACGGCAAGATAAACGTTGTCGACATAAAAGCGTCGACCGAAAGTTTTGAGAAAACCGCAAACTACGATTATGAAAGAGCAAAGAACATTCTCGGAATAACAGATAGTTTCCAAGGAAGGAAAGATAACACAGCGGTAAGCGGAAGGGCGAAAGAAACCCAGATTATGCAGGTTCTCGGGCGCCAACAAAGCCGCAGGATTATGAAAAACAAGGCGTATTCAGCGCTATACGAGTTGATGTTTAAGATGTTGCTTGCGTATTCGGACGGCAAGAGAACGTTCGCATCAAAAAACGAGGACGGCGCCGCGTTTTTGGAGACTTTTAACCGATATGATTTCATAGAAAAAGCGGACGACGGTAGTTATTATTTTTCCGACGAGTATATTTTTTCGGTCGACGAAAGCGGAGTTGATTTCAGCGACAAACGGTTTATGCTTGAGATGCTCCAACGTAACCTTGACATGGGAGCGTATGGGCAAAGGGAAAACCCCGAAACATGGGTACAGTTTTGGAACGACATGAAAAAACTCGGCGTTCCCGGCTGTTCGGACAAGATTGATTATTGGGAAAAGCAAAAACAAAACATAGTTGGTGAGGAGTTAGGAGTTAGGAGTTAGGAGTGAGGAGTTAGGAGTTGTGGTGCGCCACTTCGTGGCGAAATTTGAATATGGTTTTCGGATTTTAACGTTTCTATAAAATGGTGGTTGTAGGGGCGACCTGTGGTCGTCCGCCCTCATATCCCGAACCAAACCACAACAGCCAAACCGTAGGGCAAGGGCTCTGCTCTTGCCGTTCTCATACCACGGACAACACTCCAAACGATGGACGTAGGGGCGGATACCTTATCCGCCCGTCTCGGTCATTTCAACCACGCCCCAAAAGATGTACGTAGGGGACGGGTTGCCCGTCCCGTCCTCGGTCGCCTATCCTTAGCACCCAATACCGCCACAAAAAACAAAAAAAGAAAGGATTTTTTATCTATGAAAAAAGGTTTATGCGAAAACTGTGGGCTCGAGATGCCCATCTTTGCGGGATATGACGTAACGGAAAACGACAATACCGAAACGTTACCGACAAAGCTATATCACGTCACGGTACACTATTGCAAAAACGCCGTCTGTCCGCAGTATGGCGTTCCGTTTGAACAAAAAAACGAACAAACAGTCAACAAAAAACCCACAATCCCGTCCAAGATAAGCGTAAAAAAACGAGGTGGGTAATGGGAAGACGTGAGGTTAAACACCGTTGTAGCGAACATCTCTCAAAGCTTATCGCTATCGAGAGAAACGGAATTATCTATGTAAAGTGTAAAGGTTGCAAACAAGAAGTTGCTGTTGGAACAGCGTTCAAACAAAAATAAAATATTAAAGAGCCTTGAGCCGATAAGTTATTTTTTCATCAAAAAATAGCTGTTGGCTTTTTATTTTTGCAGTTTCGGGTTGTACCGAACTTTAAATAATAAATATTTTTTCAAAAGAAAGGAGAAACAGATGACAGCAAAAAAACTACCACTTCAAAAAACAGGGCAAAATGCAAATGCGGCAAACGAACAGCAAATGCCAACACAAAACGCCGAAGTTTTGGAACTTCAAAAGCTTTTGACTCGCCTTGAGGCGCTCGAAAAGCTTGTTACGGCAAACGGCGAACAAAGCGCAAAACCACTTGACGGCATGACACGACAGGGAGGGCAACCAAGCGACAGCGAACTAAGCCAACTACTAAGCTTTGTGCAAAATCAACCAAACCTTCCCGAGATGACGGGAGAACAAAAGGGGGTTAGTGACGAATGTGCCGTTGAGGTCATGAAACGCGATCTTTTTGAGATTAAACAAGCTTTTCCGTTCGAGACCGCCGACGATATTTCGGCGATTAAAAACGCGGACGATTTTTTCAAGTATCGTTTTGGGATCGACCACCTTGGTAAACCGTTCCAAAAAAACACCGCGACAGACGCATATTTCCTTGCTTTACGCGACAACCGCCCCGAAAGTTATTCAAGCGACAAAGCCCATTTTGTGAGCCCAAAAGGTTGTACCGGAAAGTCGCTTCTCGACGTGCCCGGCGACGTTAAAGCTATCTATAAGCGGCTTATGCCCAACATATCGGACAGCGATATTGCAAAACATTATACCGAATCTAAAAGAACATAGAAAGGAAAAACATATGATAAACAACAACACACCGGCAGGAAAGATTAAACACACAGGTTCACAGATTGTCGAACCGGCTTTTAAGTCGCAAAACCCAGCGACAAGCAAAGTTAAAAAGGGCGACGATTTGAGAAGCACAAACCAAAATGTAAAACCGATAGGAGGAAACAAACAATGAAAATTGCGCGAAGAAACATAAATTCAACCGAACCGTTCGAGTATCTAACCGCCACGGCGGACGTTTCGTACGACGTCGGAACGGCGCTTGTCGTCACGTCGGGCAAAGCAAAGATAGCGAGCGGAACGACAAAACCGACATATGTATGCGTTTCAAAACTTACGGCAAAAGAGGGCGACAAGATAGCGGCGATTTTAATACTGCCCGACATGGTGTTTGAGGCGGAACTTTCGGCGGCGGGAACGGCGCTTTCGGTGGGAAGTAAGGTCACAATTTCAAGCGACGGGCAAAAATTAACCGCGACCACAACAAGCGGTATCGCCGAGATAATCGAGTTTAACACCGACGAAAAAGCGGTAGGCGACACAGTGTTGTTTAAGCTTTAACAAAAAAATAAAGGAGAGTATTTTAATATGGCTAGTGGAATTACATTTAGCAAAACGAGCAACCTTAACGACTCTATCTATGGAAAATCGGCAGAACCTATCAAGCTTTTTATAAAAGAAAAAGCCGAAGCTTTCGAGGCGACAACGGTAACCGACAAGGTATTTATGATGGATGTCGACAAGAGTTTTGCGGTTAAACTTTCGGGGCTTACCTCGACAAACGGTTTCGAGCCAGTCGGCGAGGGCGGCGCGTATCCTATAGACGAGATGATGGAGACGTATAACAAGGTTCTTGAACATGTGACGTGGAAAGACAGTTTCAAGATAACACAAGAGATGGTTGAAGACGATAAAATGGCGGACCTTAAAAAAGCTCCGGCGACGTTTTTAAGCGGCTTTTACCGTACAAGGGAACAGTTTGGCGCGGCGCTTATCGGCGGAGCAATTAAAGGAACATCGGTTAAATTTAAAGGCAAAGATTTCGACACGACGTCTGCCGACGGAGTTTCGGCGTTTGCAACAAACCACCCGTCGATAGTCAAATCAGGGTTAACACAAAGCAACAAGTTTGCGGGAGCGTTTTCAAGCGATAACCTGACTAAGCTTGAATGCAAGATGCAAGATTTCCGAGACGACAACGGAAACGTACTCGCTATCGCACCGGATACGATTATAATTCCAAACATAGCGACGCTTAAAAAAGACGTGTTCGCCGCAATCGGGGCAGACAAAGACCCGAACACCGCGAACAACGGATTTAACTATAACTTCGGGCGTTGGAAGATTGTTGTTTGGCAGTATCTTAACCAGTTTATCGACAGCGGAAGTTCGCCGTATATCCTTTTGGACAGCAGATACAACGACCAAGCGGGCGGCGCGGTTTGGTATGACAGGGTTAAACTTGAGATGTCGTCATATATAGATCAAAACAACGACATAAACGTATGGAAAGGCAGAGCGAGGTTTATAGCCGGGTTTAACGATTGGCGCGCGGTTGCGGTTGGAGGAATTACGGGGGGAACGGCGCTTTAGATAGTTAATAGTTAATAGTGTTGGTGCGCCACTTCGTGGCGGATTTTAATGTGGAGTTAGGAGTTAGGAGTGAGGAGTTAGGAGTGTAGGTGCGCCACTTCGTGGCGAAATTTGAATATGGTTTTCGACTTTTAACGCTTCCATAAAATGGTGCTCGTAGGGGCGACCTGTGGTCGTCCGCCCTCATCACTCGAACAACGCAACATTTAATGGACGTAGTACGTTGTGTCAATCAAAACTTTACAAACACCCTCTCAGTCACTTCGTGACAGATCTCCCAAAGGGAGAGCCCAGACTGTCGAAAAACCCCTATTGCAAAATTGTGTTTTGTCAAAAAAACGGTTGTATACCGTTTGCACAAACATAATGGGTGGAATGTAGGGGCGGATACCATCCGCCCGCCCCTGTTACCCCGATGTTGCCAAAATTTGC